>NZ_LDUR01000015.1:0-162457 GCF_001043705.1 Chromobacterium sp. LK11 | reverse complement strand
GGATGAACTGGTGTTCGGCGCCGACATCAAGGAAAGCGATATCCAGGTGCTGCGTAGCGGCAACGACATGGTGTTCCGCCATATCAACGGCCAGGACAGCGTGACGGTGAAGGATTGGTTCGGCGATCAGCTGAACTGGATCGAACAGATCACCTTCGCTTCCGGCGTGAAGTGGACGGCTGAACAGCTGATGAAGCAGGGCGTGCCCTTGTTGGGCACCGAGCTGGGCGATACGCTGCGCGGCGGCGCGCTTGACGATTGGCTGGTCGGCAACGGCGGCCATGACGCGCTGTACGGCGGCGAGGGCAATGATCTGTTGGTCGGCGGCCGCGGCAACGACGTACTCGAGGGCGGCAACGGCAACGACACCTATCTGTTCGAGCGCGGCGATGGCCAGGATGGCATCACCGACACCGGCGGTCAGGACGTGCTGAAGTTCGGCCAGGGCGTCAATGCCGATCAGCTGTGGTTCAAGCGCCAGGGCGCCAGCCTGGAGGTCAGCGTGATAGGCACCGATGACAAGGTGTCGATCAATAACTGGTTCGGCAATGCCGCGAACCAGATCGAGACTCTCCAGTCCGGCGACGGCAAGGCGTTGGCGGCCAGTCAGGTGCAGGCGCTGGTCAACGCGATGGCGGCGTTCAATCCGCCGGCCGCGGGCCAGGTCAACCTGCCGGACAACTACCAGGCGGCCTTGCAGCCGGTGTTGGCGTCCAGCTGGAAGTAAATCGCTGAGTTGATCTCTGTAGACGGCCGGCCCTCAGGGGCCGGCTTTTTTCATGTCTTGAGAATGGGCAGGGGGGCGAAACGGCCGCCCAGCACATTGCGGGCGTCCTTGCCCCACCAGCTCTGGATGGCGGTGGCGTAGACCTGGCGGAAGTCGATGGCGCAGGGTAGATTGCCGTCGTCGACGCCGGCCAGCGGCGGGCTTTGGCCGTACAGGCCGCCGCGCACACGGCCGCCGGCGGCGAAATGGACGTTGGCGGTGCCGTGGTCGGTGCCGCGGTTGCCGTTTTCGCGCGGACGGCGGCCGAATTCGGCGTAGCTGAGCACCAGGGTGTCGTCCCAGCGCCCTTGCGCCTGCAAGCGCGCGCGCAGCAGGGCGATGCCGTCGGCCAGTTCGCCGAGCAGCCTGGCCTGGGTGGGAAGCTGGTTGCCGTGGGTGTCGAAGCCGGTCAGCGTGATGCGGGCCACGGCGATGGACACGCCGCGCGACAGGGTGTCGGCCAGGGTGGAAACGGCCTGGGCGAAAGCTCCGGCCGGCCGCGGCGCGGCCATAGGCGAATCCGCCGCGGCCACGGGCTTGGCCGGCTGGCCCAGCTCGGCGGCGGCCTGGCGGATGTCGCCCTCCACTTTGAGGATGTGGCCCAGCGCGCCGTTGGCGCCGGCGCGGCCCTGGTCCGCCGCCAGCTTGGCCTGGCGCGCGAAATCTTGCGGATTGCTCAGCACCACCGCGCGCGCGCCGCCGTCCAGCGGACCCAGCGCCTGGCTGGACAGCACCACGCCGTCGGCGGCGAAGCCGCGCGGCGTCGGCTGTTCGCGGAACAGCCGGCTCAACCAGCCCTCGCTCAGGTATTGCTGGCTATTGGACGCGGTTTCCCAGATTTCGATGGAACGGAAGTGGGACAGGTTGGGGTCGGGATAGCCAACGCCTTGCAACACCGCCAGTTCCTGTTGCTGCCACAGCGGGAGCAGGCCGGCCATGGCCGGGTGCAGGCCCAGGCGTTCGTCCAGCGGCAGCACTTGCTCGCGGGGAATGGCGATGCCGGGGCGCAGCCGGTAATAGTCGGCGCTGGCGTAGGGGACGATGGTGTTGAGGCCGTCGTTGCCGCCTTTGAGCTCGATCAGCACCAGCAGGCGCTGATAGCCGGCCGGCGCCAGCGCCCAGCTCAGATTGGGCAGCACGGACACCATCAGGCCGCCGGCCATGGCTTTGAGAAATTGGCGTCGCTGGAACATGGCGGGACCTCTCAATGGACTTGGTAAACCGGGTCCAGCAGCAGCGGGGCGATGGCTTGCGCGCCGCTGAGGGAGTCGGGCAGGGGATTGGCCGGCGGCAGCGCCAGCAAGAATTTGGCGGCGTCCTGAGCGCTGCGGATCTGATAGATGGCGCTCCATTCGTCAGGCTGCAGCTTGAGCGAGCGCAGACCGGCGGCCGCCAGCCGGTTGATGCGCGCCTCGCGGCCTTGCATTTCGTTCATGCCGCCGTCCGGCAGCGCAAAGGCGTTGCGCGCTGGCGCGGCGTCGCGGGCGATGCGGTCCAGAAACTGTTTGCGGCTCAGCAAGGTGGCGCTGTTGATCCAGGCTTCGCCGCCCGGCCAGCCTTTGACGTTGGGCGGCGCGAACACGTCCTGGCCCAGTTGGCGGTTGAGCCCGGCCAGCGCGCGCCAGTCCGGCGGGCTGAGGTCGAAGGTGACCAGCGTGCCTAGGGTCAGTTCCAGCGGCGACTTCACCAACTGGCCCTGGCTGTTCCAGAACTGGGGGCTCAGCAACATCGCGCGCAGCAGGGGCTTGATTTCGTAGCGGCTGTTGCGGAAGCCGGCGGCCAGCCGTTTGACGGCGGCAGGGTCCGGCTGGGGCGAAATGAAGGCCTTCCACAGCTTGGCGGTGATGAAGTCGGCGACGGCCGGCTGTTGCAGCAGCAGGTCCAGCACGGCGTCGCCGTCGAAATCGCCGCGCTGGCCGAAGATCAGCTTGTCGCCGTCGTCGTGCAAGCGCGGGCGCTTGACGAAGCGCTCGTCGCGATCCAGCCCCCAGCCGGTGAAGGCGCGGGCGGCTTCACGGATGTCCTGTTCGCTGTAATGGCCTTCGCCCAGGGTGAACAGCTCCATCACTTCGCGCGCGAAGTTCTCATTGGGCTGGCCCTTGCGGTTATTGGCGGTGTCCAGATAGCGCATCATCGCTGGATCGCGGGCGACGGCGTGCAGCATGTCGCCGAAATTGCCCAGCGCGTATTGGCGCAACAAGAGGTTTTGTCGATACATCAGTTGCGGCGAGCGCACCTTGTCCAGCGCGGAGACGAAGTGGTTGTGCCAGAACAAAGTCATTTTTTCGCTGAGCGGCGACGAGGTGTAGCGCATCTCGTTCAGCCACCAGCCGCTCAGTTCCACCGCGTGCTCGGCGCGCAGCTTTTGCAGCGCTTTCTTCTCGTCCTCGCTCAGATTGGGTTGTCCCGGCCGCTCGAAGGCTTCGTCGACCCAGGCCGGCGGCGGCGTGGCGGCGCTGGCGCGGGTATTGGCCAGCAACCGGTCCACCGCGGCTTCGCGGCTCAGCGGCGCGTAGACGGCGATTTGCGCCGGGTTGGCGCCGAAACCGGTCCGGGACAGCAAGTGGCGCGCGCCGGCGACGCCGATGCCGGCCTGGGCCAGCGCCGGCAGGCAGAGCGCGGCCAGCAAGAGGGCGGACGCGGCGCGGCGCCTGGCCTTGGCGATGTCAGGGATGGCGGACGCCGCTGTCATCAGCGATCGGCATAGGGTCGGCATGGGGTTCAAACATGGTCTCCCGGGGCGCCCGGCGTGGGCGCAGGCATGCATTCAGCTTAGAAGGCGCTTGTCGTCGGCGTGTTAAGCCGCCGGCCGACTCTGTTAAAGAGTGTTGGCTGTCAGCGCGCGGCCGCTGCGGTATACTGGCGCGCTGTCACCAGGGGTGTCCGCGGCGCGGGCTGAGAAAATACCCTGCAACCTGATCTGGGTCATGCCAGCGGAGGGAGCGTGATGCGCGGGCGCGGCCCGCATTCCGCTTGCTCCGGCCAATTGTCATTGTGTACGGAGATGTCCATGAAGTGTTTTCCCTCTTTGATCGCAGCCGCGCTGGCGGCCGCCAGCCTGAGCGCGTCGGCGGCGGAGTTGCGCGTGCTGTCGCACAGCTCGTTCACGGTGTCCAAACCCTTGCTGGCCGAGTTTGAAAAACAGAACGGCGCCAAGGTGTCCATCATCAAGGCCGGAGACGCCGGCGAGATGCTGAACAAGCTGATCCTGACCAAGGCCAATCCCATCGCCGATGTGGTGTTCGGCATCGACAACAGCCTGATCGGCAAGGCGCAGCAGGCCGGAGTGCTGGCGCCGGTGCCGGCGGCGCTGGCCCAGGGCGGCAAGGCCGTCCTGCCCGGCGCGGTGAGCATAGATTACGGCTACGTCACGCTCAATTACGACAAGGCCTGGTTCGCACAGCGCCAACTGGCGCTGCCCAAAACGCTGGAGGATTTGACCAAGCCGGCCTACAAGAACCTGCTGGTGGTGCAGAATCCGGCCACTTCCAGCCCGGGCCTCGCCTTCATGCTGTCCACCGTCGCCGCCATGGGCGAGGACAAGGCCTTCGCCTTCTGGGGCCGTTTGCGCGACAACGGGCTCAAGGTCAGCAAGGGTTGGAGCGAGTCCTATTACACCGATTTTTCCAAGAACGGCGGCAGCCGGCCGCTGGTGGTCAGCTACGTCACCAGCCCGGCGGCCGAGGTGTTCTACAGCAAACAGAAGCTGAACGACGCGCCCACCGGCAATCTGCCGCTGAAAGGCGGAGTGTTCCGTCAGGTGGAGGGCGCGGCCCTGGTCAAGGGCGGCAAGGAAGCGGCGCTGGGCGAGAAGTTCATCGCCTTCCTGCGCTCCGAGGCGGTGCAGAAAGACGTGACCACCACCATGTGGATGTATCCGGTGATGGACAAGGTGGCCCTGGATCCGGTCTACCGTTTCGCCGAACAGCCGGCCGCGCACGACACCCCGGACAGCAAGGCGATCGCCGAGCGCTCGCGTCAGTGGGTGGCGCGCTGGACCAGGATCGTTTTGAAAGGCGGCCAATGATCCCCGATATCGAATCGCCGCGGCTGTTGCTGCGGCATCTGGACCCGCGCGTATTGCGCAGTTGCCTGGCCGGCGAGCCGGAGACGGCGGCCGAATGGCTGGGCGCGCCGCTGGCGGCGGCCTGGCTGGACGAGCAGGCGCTGATGGCCTTGCGCCTGGACGATATCGCCCAGGACCCGGCCTATGCGCCGTGGTCGGTGCGGGCGCTGTTGCGACGCGAAGACATGGCGATGGTTGGCCACGCCAATTTCCACTCCTTGCCCGGCCATCCTTATCTGGGCGGCTACGGCGACGTGGAGCTGGGCTATACGATTTATCCGGATTACCGCCGCCAGGGTTACGCCCGCGAGGCGGTGCTGGCGATGGGCGCCTGGGCGGCCCTGGCCGGCGCGACGCGGTTGGTGCTGTCCATCGCGCCGGACAATCTGCCGTCGCAAGCGCTGGCCGCCGGACTAGGCTTCGTCAAGGCGGGGCAGAGCGCGGACGAGGACGGGGTGGAGGATGTGTTGACCGCCCGTTGGCCGCTGAAGGGAACGCAGTCTTGATGTTGAGCCGTCGGAGCCGCCTGTTGCTGGCGGCGCCTCCCTTGCTGTTTTTGCTGGCGATGTCCGCCTCGCCGCTGGCGCGGCTGCTGCAGGAGGGCGGCGGGCTGCCGTCCTTCGGTTTGCTGAGCGATTCCTATCTGCGCTGGCGCATGCTGTGGTCGCTGCTGCAGGGCGGGGCGACCTGCGTGCTGGCCTTGCTGCTAGGCGTGCCGGCGGCGTGGGCGCTGGCGCGCTTCCGCTTCGCCGGGCGCGGCCTGGCGCTGCGCCTGCTGATGCTGCCTTTCGTGATGCCCACCCTGGTCGCCGGCGTCGGCGTGTTGGCGCTGTTCGGCCCGCAGGGCTTGAGCGGGCTGAATCTGCAGGACTCGCCCTGGCTGTTGCTGTACGGCAATCTGTTCTTCAATCTGCCGCTGGTGATTCGTGCCGCCGCCGACGGCTTCGCCCAAGTGCCGGCCAGCCGGCTGGCCGCGGCCCGCAGCCTGGGCGCCGGCCGCTGGCGCGCGTTCTGGCGCGTGGAATGGCCGGCGGCGCTGCCCTGGCTGTTGCCCAATCTTTGCCTGGTCTTCCTGTATTGCTTCTCCGGTTTCGGCCTGGCCTTGCTGCTGGGCGGCCAGCGCTATGCGACGGTGGAAGTCGAAATCTACACGCTGGTGGCGTATGAGCTGAACCTGGCCGACGCCGGCGCGCTGGCGCTGCTGAGCCTGTTGGTGGCCGGCGGCGTCGCCGCGATCTACGCCTGGCTGGAGGCGCGGCTGGGCGTGCCGACGCCTTGCGAGCCGCTGCTCCCGGCGCCCGCGCGGACGTGGACGGAGCGGGCCTGGCTGACGGCGGCCCTCGCCATCTTGCTGGCCTTCGCCGGCTTGCCCTTGCTGGCGGTGCTGTGGAAAGCGCTGTCCGCGCTCGACGGCCTGACCGCGCTATGGGACGAGGAGCTGCGGCTGGCCTTGTTCAATTCGGCGCGCTTCACCTTGCTGACCGTGTTGCTGTCCGGCCTGCTGGGCCTGTGCCACGCGCTGGCCGCCGGGCGCTGGCTGTGGCTGCGGACCCTGGCGTTTCTGCCCTTTGTGGTGTCGCCGGTATGCGTGGCCTTTGGCCTGCTGCTGCTGTATCCGCGCTGGAGCGCAGATCTGAGCATGCTGCTGGCGGCCTATGTCTTGTTGGCCTATCCCTTCGTCGCCAAGGCCGCCGGCGCGGCGCTGGACGGCATGCCGGAACAGCTGGCGCAGGCGGCGCGCTCCTTGGGCGCCAGTCCCTGGCGGGCGTTCCGGCGGGTGATCTGGCCCCTGCTTCAGCCCGCCCTGCGGCGCGGCCTGGCCTTCGCCGCCGCCACCGCGGTGGGGGAGTTCGCGGTCACCTTGTTCCTGTCCCGGCCGGAATGGCTGACCCTGACCACCTTGATTTATCAGAAGCTAGGCCGGCCCGGCCAGGCCAACGCGGACGCGGCGATGTTGTTGTCGGGCCTGCTGATGGTGCTGGCGACGCTGGCCTTCGCCGTGATCGAAAGCGGCGCGGCGCGGCCGGGCGAACCGGAGAAAGGAGATGGGCGTGCTTGAGCTCAGAGCAATTGAAAAGCGTTTCGGCGCGCGGGTGGCGGCGGACGGCGTATCGCTGCAGGTGGCGGCCGGGGAGACCCTGGCCCTGCTGGGGCCGTCCGGCTGCGGCAAAAGCAGCTTGCTGAAAATCATCGCCGGCCTGCTGCCGCTGGACGGCGGCGCCGTTCGTTTCGACGGCGAGGACATCACCGGCCTGCCGCCGGAGCGGCGCGGCTTCGCGCTGATGTTCCAGGATTTCGCCCTGTTTCCGCATCTGGACGTGGCGGGCAATGTGATGTTCGGCCTGATCGAGCGCGGGCAGTCCCGAGCCCAGGCCGCCGGCGCGGCGGCGGCGATGCTGGAGCGGCTGGGGCTGGGCGGCTATCAGCGGCGCAAGGTCTGGACCTTGTCCGGCGGCGAGCAGCAGCGGGTGGCGCTGGCGCGCGCGCTGGTGACCCGGCCGCGGCTCTTGTTGCTGGACGAGCCGTTTTCCAGCCTGGACGCGCATTTGCGCGGCCAGCTGCAAGCGGAGTTCGCGCAGTTGCTGGCGGAGTCGGGGATACCGGCCATCCTGGTCACGCATGACCGGGAGGAGGCGTTCGCGATGGCGCACCGCGCCGCCGTGCTGCACCAGGGGCGCATCGTGCAATGCGCCGCGCCGCGACAATTGCTGGCCAGGCCGGCGAATGCGTGGCTGGCGCGCTTCATCGGCTATGAAAACGTGTTGGAGCACGCCGTGGTGCCGGGGCACGCGTTGCGGCTGGGGCCGCAGCAGCCGCTGGCGCGGATAGAATCGCTGACCTGGCTGGCGGACGGCGCCCGCGTTGAGGTGGCGGCGCAGGCGGGGCGGCTGTGTCTGAGCTTGTCCGCGCGCGAGGCGGCGAGCCTGGGCGCGGAGTTGCGGCTTGGCGGCGAGTTCGGCCTGGGGGTGGACGCCGCGGAACTGATTCCCTTGGCCAGCGAGTCTAGCGCAGGCTCTTGATGCGCTGCTCCAGCTCCTCGAATTCCGGCCGCTCGCTGGAAAACAGCACCTTGCGGCCGAACTCGATGGCGCTGGGCGGCGGATAGCCCTGCATGCCGGCCAGCAGCACGGTCTTGATGCATTGCAATTCCTTGCTGTCCTCGTCCAGCTTCTGTTCCAGCAGCGCGCCCAGCGGCGACACCATGCCGTAGGACAGCAAGATGCCGAGGAAGGTGCCCACCAGCGCCGAGCCTATCATGCCGCCCAGCACCGCCGGCGGCGCGCCGACCGAAGCCATGGTGTTGACCACGCCCAGCACGGCGGCGACGATGCCGAAGGCCGGCAAGGCGTCGCCCAGGCGCTGGATGGCGGCGATGGGCGCCATGCCTTCCTGATGGTGGGTGTCCAGCTCCACGTCCATCAGGTTTTCTATCTCGAAGGCGTTCAGATTGCCGCTGACCATGATGCGCAGGTAGTCGCGGATGAAGCCTAGCGCGTGGTGGTCGCCGGCGATGGCCGGATACTTGTTGAAGATCGGGCTCTGCTGCGGCGCGTCGACATCGGCCTCCAGGGCCATCATGCCTTCCTTGCGCGCCTTGACCTGCAATTCGTACAGCAGGCTGAGCAAATCCAGCGCGCGGGCCTTGTCGTGGCGCGAGCCCTTGAGCGCGGCGGGCAGCGCGCGCGCCACCGCTTTCAGGTTCTTGGTCTGGTTGGCGACGATGAAGGCGCCGAGCGCGCCGCCCAGGATCGCCATCATTTCGGTGGGCATCGCGGAGAGAATGGCGCCGATGGCGCCGCCGTGGAGCAGGAAGGCGCCGAAGATCATGCCGATTACGACGAGGTAGCCGATGATTACATTCATATGTGGTAGTCCCAAGCGAAGTCAGGCCGGCGCGATGCCGGCGCGCGGCCGCGGCGAGCGCGGCGCGTTTGCTAGATAAAGAAGGCGGAACGCTCAGATGCGAGGCGGCCGGCGCGGAGGCGCGTGCGGCAGCCGCAGGGGCAGGGCGTCTGTGTAGTCGGGCCAGTCCGGCTTCGCCGCGTTCGTCGTCATGACCGGGCTTGCGCTGGGCAAGGCCTGGCACTCTCCGCAACCGCTCGGACTGCCGGCGCAGTGCGCGTGGCCGCCGTTTGCCGCTGGCGTCGAGCCGGCGGCATAGGAGGAGCCGGCGCGGCTGAGCGCGCCGTCGGCGTGAGCGACGGCGCCGGCGAGCGGCAAGGCCTGGCAGAGGATGAACAGCAGCAGGGCCAGCCGGGAGATGAATTTGAACGCCGAAAGTCTCAATGCAGGTTTCCCATGAGTCGCAGCGCAATCTAAATCAGGATCGGGGGGCTGGCAAGCCTGGATTCATGGTTTGGCGCCAAGCCGCGGCGTTTTATATTAATTAAATAGCATTTATCATGCGATTATCGTAATTGGAACTATTTATTAGTCAAAAAGCTCTACCTTTGCAGCGTGCGCCGGGAAACGACCGCGGGCACGCCTGACGATAAGGTTGAATGGAAAATGATTAGCAGAAGACACATTTTGGGATGGACCGGGGCCTTGCCCCTGCTGGCACCGTTGGCGGCCAGCGCATTGAGCTCCGCTTGCGCCAGCGCGGCCGGAACGGCCAAAAGCTATCGGGTCGACGCCAGCCTGCTTTCCGAGAATCAGGATTCCAGGGTGCGCAACCTGGTCTTCCACTACACCGCCGTGCCCAATGGTCTGGCTTTGGAAATGCTGACGCAGGGTCAGCACGGCGCCAGCGCGCATTATCTGGTGCCGGACGCCGCGCTGCTGGGCATGTCCAACAAGGTGTACCAATTGGTGCCGGAGGAGCGCAGAGCCTGGCATGCCGGGCGCAGTTACTGGCAGGGGGACCGGTTGATCAACTCCAGCTCCATCGGCATCGAGATCGTCAACCTGGGGTATCCGTCGCCGGCAGAGGACGAACTGCCCTTGATGCAGCGGCAGTGGTTCGACTTCGACAAGGCGCAGGTTTCGGTTGTGGCGCAGTTGGCGGCGGACATCATCGCGCGGCATCAGATTCCGCCGCACAAAGTGGTGGGGCACTCCGACGTGTCGCCGGGGCGCAAGGTGGATCCCGGGCCCAAGTTCCCCTGGGAGCGTTTGTACCGCGACTACAATATCGGCGCCTGGCCGGAGCGCGAGGCGGTAGCGTTCTACCTGCGGCAGGCGCCTTATCGCGGCGACGTAAGGGGTTTGCAGAAACGCTTGCTGGATTACGGCTACGAAGCGCCGCAAACCGGCACGCTGGATAAGGAGAGCCAGGACGTGGTGGCGGCTTTCCAGATGCATTTCCGGCCCGCGCGCTACGACGGCGTGCCGGATGCCGAGACCTCCGCCATCCTGGACGCCTTGCTGGAAAAATACTTCGACCGGCCGCGGCCGGGACGGGCGCCCGGTTCGAAGCCGGCCGCGCCGACGAGAAAAGACAATGGGAAGGGCAGCGATACCTGGCCGCTGATGCCTTGACATCGCTCAGTCATTCGCCCCGGCGCTCGGGGCTGCGAAACCAAGGGACGGCTTGCCGTCCCTTTTTTGTCGCCGTCATTCCCTTGATCTGTTCCGCCCCCCCGCATTGGCCAACTTGAGTCGGCGGCGGACGCGCCCAGTTTGTGCCATAACGATAATCAGACGTCGTCATTTGATGTATTTAACTGTTTCCTGCTTAAACCGCCATTGATTAGTAAGAATGTGTTAATTCTAAAACAAAATAACTTGTAATAAAAACTATCAAATAGCCCTTTCAATTTAAATACCACTTGTACTAGAATGCAATTGAACCGGTTGAGCTTATAAAAAAAGCAGAAACCTAAAACTGATTGCTTACTAATTGCGGGATTTGGAAAGGAAGGTCGAAAATGAAACGTCTGCACGCACTTGGACTGGCAGCCCTGCTTTCCGCTCTTTCCACCGCAGCAATGGCCCAAGGCGGCCAAATCCATTTCTACGGCGCCATCGTTGAAGGCGGCTGCAGCGCCCAAACCCACGAAGTGGCCAGCGCCGACGCGGCCCGCGCGAAGCCGGCCCTTGAACTCAATCAATGCGCCAGCCCGGCCAAACTGACGCTGGACAGCGAAGCCGCCGCCCAGCAAGGCAAGATCGCCAGCCTGAACGTGCGCAAAGGCGAGAACCAGTTCAGCAGCCGCGATTTGCTGCGCAGCGCCACCGCTCGGGCCGGCGCGGTGAATCTGGTGGTCAACTACTTCTGATCGCAGTCCAAAACTGCTCAATAATTCAGCAAAAAACCCACACGGCATGATTCGTGTGGGTTTTCTTCATTTGAAGTGTTGTTTTATTGCAAATATCGCCCAATCCTTAACAAACCCCTGAAATAAAACAAATATTCAAGATTGATTCATCAAATCGTTTAAAGTCGACGAGGCGGGTTTTTGCGTACATTTTAAATAAAAAATTTAATATGAAACAAAAAAACCTACGCAATGAGTCGGCTTGCTACTATGCGTCTGCGTTCCAGTACTGCAGGTCAGCACTGGCGGATGGTCCGCGACGCGGCAAGCGAGGCTGCTGTGCGGTTTGAGAATGATTACCTTAGTCGGAGTCAAGAATGAAAAAATTTGTATTTGCTGGTTCCCTGATGGCTGTTGCCGCTTCCTCCATTTTCGCCGCCGCCGGCACCCTGGACGTTAAGGGCGAAATCGTTACCGCCGCTTGCGGTCTGGATTCCAAGAGCGTGAACCTGGAAGTGGGTCTGGGCAAAGTGCCGACCCACGTGTTCAAGAAAGTGGGCGACCGTTCGGCTCCGACCCCGTTCCAAATGACCCTGACCGACTGCACCACCACCACGCTGAAGACCGTGGCTGTGATGTTCTCCGGCACCGCTGGCACCAACAACGAACTGATGGCTCTGAAGAGCGGCGGCGCCAAGGGCGTGGGCGTTCGTCTGGTGAACACCAACAACGGCGACCAGATCAAGCTGAACCAGTACGGCACTGCTCTGAACCTGGTTGACGGCAACAACACCCTGAACTTCAGCGCCGCATACGAAGCCGACGGCAAAACCGGCGACGCAGTTGCCGTGACCCCGGGTCAAGCCGATGCCTTCGCCGTATTCGATCTGCAGTACAAGTAAGCCGCAGTTCGATTCAAAAACGGAACCACGCAAGGTTCCGGCCCCTGTTTCCTTGTGCCCTGACGGTCTCCTCGCCTAGGTGATGATCGGCCTGGTTTGTCCGCTGTCAGCAATGAGTAGTCTGCAAACCAGGGCATGAGGATAGTCATCTGCAAGCATTCCCCCAAGGCAAGAATATCTGCGCCTGACAAGCGGCGCGGCTTCGTCATTGCCTGACGGGACAGATTCAAGGCCGGCGCGTTTCGACGCGACGGCGTGTTTCAGGCAAGGCCGCCGCGGGCGGCGCGCACTTAATCGGGATATCGGCAGGCATGAACAAGCATCGCATTTACATTGTGGCAGTGGCGCTGACGCTCGGCCCTTGCATTGCGCATGCGGTGGAGTTCAACGACGCCTTTTTGCAGCTGGACCCGAGCAGCAGCGTGAGCCTGGAGCAGTTCGAGCAGGCCGGCTACATCGTGCCGGGCCGCTATATCGCCGACGTGTATTTGAACCAGCGCTTTTTGCAGCAGCTGGAACTGGATTTCCGTCCGGAAGGCGCGGATCAGACCGTGCGTCCTTGTCTGCCGCCGGAGTTGATCCGCCAGCTTGGCCTGCGTTCCGGCATTGTCTGGCCGCAGAACGAGCAATGCGTTGATTTGTCGGCGGTCAGCGCCGCCAAAGTGCGTTACAGCAAGAGCAACGCGCGCCTGGACATCTCGGTGCCGCAGGCGGAACTGGCGTATCGCGATGAAGACTACGCGCCGCCGGAAACCTGGAACGACGGCGTGCCGGCGGCGATGCTGGATTACCGCGTATTTTATCAGCGCACCGACAACGGTCTTGGCGCCAGCAGCAGCAAGACCACCAGCTACGGCGTGGCCGGCGCCAACGCCGGCCCCTGGCGTTTGCGCTCCAATTATCAATACGACGACAGCGCGACTAACCGCAGCCGTCTGAGCTGGAACAATACCCAGGTGTATCGCGATCTGCGCGGCATGCAGGCGCGCCTGACCCTGGGCGAAGTGTTCAAGACTTCCGAGATCTTCGACGCCTTCTCCATGCGCGGCGCCACGCTGAACAGCGACGACCGCATGATTCCGCAAAGCCTGCGCGGCTATGCGCCTCAGGTCAACGGCGTGGCCAAGACCAACGCCAAGGTGACCATCCGCAACCAAGGGCGGGTGCTCTATACCACCAATGTGCCGCCGGGCCCGTTTTCCATCCGCGATCTGAACAGCAGCACGCAAGGGCAGCTGGATGTGACCGTGGAGGAGGCCGACGGCAGCCAGCAAACCTTTACCGTCAACACCGCCTCGGTGCCCTTCCTGACGCGCAACGGCATGTGGCGTTACAAGGCCGCCATCGGCCAGGCGGATCAGAACGGCAGCGCGTCGCACCCGAGCGTGGCCAGCGCCGAGGCGTCTTACGGCCTGACGCAGACCTTGTCGCTGTACAGCGGCTTCATCGCATCCGCGGACTACCGTTCGCTGGCGATGGGCTTCGCCAAGGATCTCGGCAACTGGGGCGCTTTGTCCGCCGACGTGACCCAGGCCAACGCCCAGATGCGCGGCGGCCTGAACATGGCCGGCCGTTCTTACCGTTTCAACTACGCCAAGAAGTTCGAAAGCCTGGACGCGGATATCCGCCTGTTCGGCTACCGCTTCTCGGACCGCAACTTCCGTTCCTTCGGCCAATTCCTCAGCGATCTGGACGGCCAGAACTATATCAGCGACAAGCAGCGGGTGGGCATGACCGCCAGCAAGACTTTCGGCCAGACCAATGTGTTTCTGTCGGCTGAAAAATCCACTTATTGGAACGCCGCCGCCACCCAGCGCGTGGATCTGTCGCTGAGCCGCGACGTCAATATCGGCTCCTTGCGCAACGTCAGCCTCAATCTGTCGGTGCAGAACCTGCGCGACCAGACCGGCAGCAGCAACCGCGTTTACCTGGGCTTGAGCATGCCGCTTGAGAACAACCGCCGCATCGGCTACGACGTTCAGGGCAGCGCCGGCAACACCAATCACACCGTCCGTTACTCGGACAGCAGCAAGCCCAACCACAGCTACAACGTGGCGATGAGCGCGGACACCAACTCCGGCAAGCCCTTGGTGTCCGGCGATTATCATTACACCGGCCGCGTGATGCAGGCCGACGTGTCGGCCAGCAAGCAGCAGGGCGGTTACAGCAGCCTGTCCGCCGGGATGGGCAGCTCGCTGGTGCTGCACGCCGGCGGCCTGACCATGGGCAACAGCTACGGCGGCGAAACCCGCATGCTGGTGGACACCGACGGCGTGGCCGGCGTGCCGGTCTACGGCGTGTCGGCGCAGACCGACCGCAACGGCTACGCCATGCTCAGCAGCGTGGCGCCGTATTACAGCCAGGACGTGCGCCTGGACGACGACAATATGCCGGATTCGGTGGAAGCCAGTTCCGCGGTGCGCCGCGTGGTGTTGACCGAAGGCGCGGTGGGGCGCACCGAGTTCCCGGTCAAAGTGGGGCGCAAGGCCTTGCTGACGGTGCGGCTGCCGGATGGCAAAATGCCGCCTTTGGGCGCCACCGTGAGCGATGTGGCCGGCAAGCGCGACGTCGGCATGGTGGGCGACGGCGGCCTGACCTTCGTCACCGGCTTGAGCCCGGCGCCCAAGCTGGAAATTTCCTGGGGCAAGACGCGTTGCCGCGTGGACCCGCTGCCGGCCGATTACGATCTGAGCCAGGGCGGCCGCGACATGATGTGCACGCCTCTAGCAGAATAAAGAATAAGGAATCGATATGAACACTCTTCATCGCGCACTGGGGCTGGCGGGCGTGCTGGCCGCGCTGACCGCGCCGCTGGCGGCGCAGGCCAACATCCTGCTGGACCGCACCCGGATGATTTATCTGGAGCAGGACAAGAACGTCAGCATGGTGCTGAGCAACAAGAATCCGGAGCAGCCTTATCTGGTTCAATCCTGGCTCAGCGACGGCGAAGGCAAGCGTCTGGCCTCGCCCTTCCTGGTGTTGCCGCCGCTGCAGCGCATCGAGGCCGGCGAGAAGGGCGTGGTGCGCCTGAGCCGCATCCCCGACCCCAGCCTGCCGGCGGACCGGGAGTCGCTGTTTTATCTGAACGTGCAGGAAGTCCCGCCCAAGAGCGACAAGGACAATGTGCTGCAACTGGCGATCAAGTCGCGGATCAAGGTGTTCTACCGTCCCAAGGAAGCGCAATTGCCGCGCGGCGAAAACCCGGCCAACAAGCTGCAGCTGAGCTTCGACGCCGCCGCCGGCAAGCTGGTGTTCAAGAACCCCAGCCCGTACCACCTGACCCTGGTGGGCTTGGAATTGCCCGGCGACAAGAAGCCGCGCGATATGGACGGCCTGATGGTGCCGCCCAAGGGCGAGGCCAGCTTTGCGCTGAAGGCGCTGCCGGCCAGCCTGAAGCTGAGCAATATCAATGATTTCGGCGCTCAGGACACCTTTACCTTCGTTTGCGCGAATGGCAGCTGCCAGTACCGCGAAGACAAGAAATAATTGCGCAGGCGCACTGCGCAGGGAGAGCCCATGTTGAATCGTCGTTTGCCGCGTTTGCTGTTGATGGCCGCGCTGGCCATGCTGCCGGCCTTGAGTCACGCTTTGGCGTGCAAGGAAGGGGGGCGCAATGGCAGCGTGATGATTACCGAGGACATCGGCTCCACGGTGGCGGTGCCCATCACCTTGCCAAGCGGCGAGATCATCTGGCACTCCTCGGTGCGCACGGTCAATGTCTCTTGCTACAAGGACCATAATGGCTTGCGTGAGGCGGAGGAGGTGTTCTTCTATCCTAATCCGCGCAAGGACAGTTCTCCGCAAGGGGTGCAGTTTGGCGTGATGTATAACGGGCGGCCCAATTTCGACCCCAATCTGCGGATTGCGACGGGCCAGGTCATTCCGAAGTGCCCGTCCAATATCGCATTGAATCAGTGCCCGACAACGGATTTCTCCTTGAGCTTCCAGGTGGTGATCGCCACCAAGACGCCGTATCCCGGCAATGGGAGCGTCGGCAAGTCGCAGTTTGAGGTCTTGCAGTTCGACGGGGTCGGCGGGATCAACGACATCAAGGGCAGCAACTTGGTTTACAAGGTCACCGGCTTGGACAAGATCCGCTTTATCCAGTGCGCGGTGAAGGTCAGCCTGAATCCGGCAAGCAACGCTTTGGACTTCGGCAAAATCGCCAAAACCGTCAAGGGGCTCAACCCGGCGGTGCCGCGCAGGGACTTTGCCCTGAAGCTTGAGAAAACCTGCGACGACCCTGTCAAGGTCAACGGCTATTTCCGCGGCATCAACGGCAAGGCGGATACCTATACCGCCACCCTGGTGAAAAAGAAGGACAACTCGGATAGCGGGCTTGGCTTGCAACTGTTTTACGGCGACGGACGTCAGCTGCGGCTGGAGCAGTCGGAGTTCCTGGCGGAGTTTTTCAAGGGCGACCGTCAGAAAACCGTGCCGATGTTCGCCACCATCGTTCCCACCAATATGGGCAAGGTGGAAGAAGGCCCGTTCCAGGGCACGGTCAATATCGATCTGGATTATATCTGAGCGGCTTGAGCCCTCTGGTATGAGGGTGGCGAGACGGCGAACTGAATTGGCGTAAGAGCCTGTTCAAGGTATCGCTGAAGCGCAGCAGACTTTGAACAGGTTCTAAGGAGTGGAGCAATGAAATTCAAGGCTATGGTGCTGGCTTTGTCGCTGGCGGCGCCGTTGGCGCAGGCGGCGGACGGCACCTTGAACGTTTTCGGCGAGCTGGTGTTGAGCGCCTGCGGCCTGGATCCCAACTCGCAGAGCCTGGAAGTGGGCATGGGTCTGGTGTCCTCGCAGATGTTCCGCAAGATCGGCGACCGCTCCCGCCCGGTGGCGTTCGACATCCGGCTGACCGAGTGCTCCATCGACACCATGACCACGGTGGCGGTGCGCTTCAACGGAGAGGCCGACCGCGACAACGGCGAGCTGATGGCGATCAACGGCAGCGCCGCCGGCGTGGGCATCCGCCTGATGGGGCCGGGCGGCGGCGACATCGTGCTGGGCCAGTATTCGCCGCTGGTGGGTTTGACCAACGGCAGCAACACCCTGCGTTTCAACGCGATGTACGAATCTACCCGCGCGCCGGTGCCGCAGGGGCAGGAAGGCGGGATCAAGCCGGGTTCGGCCAACGGCCTGGCCCAGTTCGACTTGCGTTATATGTAAGCGAATGCAATGAAAACGGCCCTTCCGTCAGTTGACGGAAGGGCCGTTTTCGTTTGGAGGCGGCGGACTCAGCCGGCCAGCCAGCTGCCGGGATGCGCCTCCAGCCAGGTCTTGATGCTCTTGGCGTCGTTGACGCGGGCGGCGCTGCCGCCGGCGGCCAGCAGCACGATGATCAGAGGCTGCGAACCCACTGTGGCCTGCAACACCATGCAGCGGCCGGCCTCCTGGATGTAGCCGGTTTTTTGCAGGGAGATCTCCCAGTCGCCTTCGCGCACCAGCGCGTTGCTGTTCTTGTATTGCAGCACGCGGCGGCTGACCGATTGAATCTGATGTTTCTCCGTGGTGGTGAAGGCGCGGATCAGCGGATAGCCGTGCGCGGCGCGGACCATGCGGGCGAGGTCGGCGGCGGTGGAGGTGTTGCGCATGTCCAGGCCGGTGGCGTCGTAGAAGATGGTTTCGCTCATGCCCAGGCTGCGCGCCTTGCGGTTCATTCGCTCCACGAAGGTGGCGCTGCCGCCGGGCAGGGCGGTGCGGGCCAGCGTGGCGGCGGCGCGGTTTTCAGACGACATCAGCGCCAGCAGCAGCATTTCCTTGCGGCTGAGCGTGGTGCCCACCGCCAGGCGCGAGGAGGTGTTTTTCACCCGGTCGATCTCGGCGTCGGACACGGTCACCTCCTGGTCCAGCGAAGCGCCGGAATCCAGCAGCACCATCGCCGTCATCAGTTTGGTGATCGAGGCGATAGGCATGCGTTGGTGGATGTTCTTCTGGTACAAGGGTTCGCCGGAGATGCCGTTGAGCACCAGTACGGAATGCGAATTCAGCCGCGGAACGGACAGGTCGGCCATCTGCGAGGCCACCATCACGCTGGACGGCGAACCTGCCAGCACCGGCATGGCTAACGCCGCGGATACCAGCAGGCTTGCAATTTTCTTGATCATGCTTCACTCCAGGGAGAGCGGATATTGACGAATCTCGGACCGAAAAATAGGCTCGCGGCGTCTGCGCCGCAAGCCGTGTTTTATGCTCGGTCTGACTGTATTTTAAACAATGTTTTGACTGTGTATAGCCTGAATCGCAGCTTTTTTATATGCAGTCGCGTCGGGGGTGTGAACCAAGGGGGAAGCGCGTAGAATCAGGCTATCTCCTCCGATGTCTCGACCCATGCTGCGCACCTATCCCAACAGTCCGTTCAAACTGCATCAACCATTCGAGCCTGCCGGCGATCAGCCGGGCGCCATCGCCCAACTGCTGGAAGGGCTGGACGACGGCCTGTCCTACCAGACCCTGCTGGGGGTCACGGGTTCCGGCAAAACCTACACCATGGCCAACGTCATCGCGCAAAGCGGACGTCCGGCCATCATCATGGCGCACAACAAGACGCTGGCGGCGCAGCTTTACAGCGAGATGCGCGAGTTTTTCCCGGAAAACGCCGTCGAGTATTTCGTGTCTTATTACGATTACTACCAGCCGGAAGCCTATGTGCCCAGTCGCGATCTTTTCATCGAAAAAGACTCCAGCATCAACGAGCACATCGAGCAGATGCGCTTGTCGGCGACCAAATCCATTCTGGAGCGGCCGGACTGCATCATCGTCGCCACCGTCTCCGCCATCTACGGCATCGGCGACCCCTCCGACTACCATCAGATGATTCTGCATCTGAAGGAGGGGGAGACGCTGGCGCAGCGCGACATCATCAGCCGGCTGACCACCATGCAGTACGACCGCAACGACATGGACTTCGGCCGCGGCACCTTCCGCGTGCGCGGCGACGTGATCGACATCTACCCGGCGGAAAGCAGCGACACCGCGCTGCGCGTCAGCATGTTCGACGACGAAGTGGAAACGCTGACCCTGTTCGACCCGCTGACCGGGACGACCAAGCAGCGGGTGGGGCGCTTCACCGTGTTTCCGTCCAGCCACTACGTGACGCCGCGCGACACCGTGCTGCGCGCCTGCGAACATATCAAGGAAGAACTGCGCGAGCGCATCGAGCGCTACCAGAAAGACGGCAAGCTGGTGGAGGCGCAGCGCCTGGAGCAGCGCACCCGCTTCGATCTGGAGATGCTGTACGAGATGGGGTTTTGCAAAGGCATTGAAAACTACTCGCGGCATTTCTCCGGCCGCGGGCCCGGGGATCCGCCGCCTACGCTGATCGACTACCTGCCCAAGAACGCCTTGATGTTCATCGACGAATCCCATGTCACCGTGCCCCAGGTCGGCGCCATGTACAAGGGCGACGCCGCGCGCAAGGCCAATCTGGTGGAGTACGGCTTCCGCCTGCCGTCGGCCGCCGACAACCGGCCGCTGAAATTCCACGAATTCGAATTGCTGATGCCGCAAACCGTGTTCGTGTCCGCCACGCCGGCCAACTACGAGAAAGAACACGCCGGCCAGGTGGTGGAACAGGTGGTGCGCCCCACCGGCCTGGTGGACCCGGTGATGGAAGTGCGGCCGGTGGGCACCCAGGTGGACGACCTGCTGTCCGAGATCCGCCTGCGGATGGAGAAGGGCGAGCGCGTGCTGGTCACCACGCTGACCAAGCGCATGGCCGAGCAACTGGCCGACTACTACACCGAGCACGGCATCAAGGTGCGCTATCTGCACAGCGACATCGACACCGTGGAGCGGGTGGAAATCATCCGCGACCTGCGCCTGGGCGTGTTCGACGTGCTGATCGGCATCAATCTGCTGCGCGAAGGCCTGGACATCCCGGAAGTCAGCCTGGTGGCGATCCTGGACGCGGACAAGGAAGGCTTCCTGCGCTCGGACCGCTCGCTGATCCAGACCATAGGCCGCGCCGCGCGCAACCTCAACGGCAAGGCCTTGCTCTACGCCGACCGCATCACCGACTCGATGAAGCGGGCGATGGACGAGACCGAGCGCCGCCGCGCCAAGCAGATGGCCTTCAACGCCGAGCACGGCATTGTTCCCAAGGGCGTGGAGAAGAAGATCAAGGACATCATCGACGGCGTCTACAGCGTGGAGGACGAACGCAAGAAGCTGGTGGACAACGCCCGCGTGGCGATGATGGACGAAAAATCCCTGGCCAAGGAAATCAAGCGCCTGGAGAAGGAAATGATGGAGGCCGCGCGCAATCTGGAGTTCGAAAAGGCGGCCGGCCTGCGCGACCAGCTCAAGCACCTGAAGGAGCAGGCCTGGATCAACGACCTATAAGCGTCCCGGCCATGTCCGCGCAACGCCCCGCTCGAATCCGAGCGGGGCGTTGTCTTTTTAACGAGACTCCGCCGTCGGTTGCTGCCGGCGGTAGCGCTGCGCCAGCGCCGCGCAGGCCATCAACTGGATCTGGTGGAACAGCATCAGCGGCAACACGATGGAGCCCAGCATCGGCGCGGCGAACAGCACCTTGGCCATCGGCACGCCGCTGGCCAGGCTTTTCTTGGACCCGCAGAACACGATGGTGATCTGATCCGCGCGCGAGAAGCCCAGCTTGCGGCTCAGCAGCATGGTGATGGCCAGCAGCAGGCCGAGCAGCACCAGATTGACCAGCAACAGCGCGGCCAGCGCCTGCGGCGGCGTCTGCCGCCACAGCCCGCTGATCACCGCGGCGCTGAAGGCGGTGTAGACCACCAGCAGGATGGAGCCCTGATCGACGTAGCGCAGCAGGCCCTTGTTGCGGTCCACCCAGCCGCCTATCCAGCGCCGGGCGATCTGGCCGGCGACGAAGGGCAGCAGCAATTGCATCACGATGTCCAGCACCGGCCCCCAGCCCTGGCCGGCGCCGTGGTGTTTGACCACCAGCAGGCTGACCAGCAGCGGCGTGATGAAGATGCCCAGGATGTTGGAGGCGGTGGCGCTGCAGATGGCGGCAGGCACATTGCCCTGCGCCATGGAGGTGAAGGCGATGGACGACTGCACGGTGGAAGGCAGCATGCACAGATAGAGCACGCCCAGGTAGAGCTCAGGCGTCAGCAGCGGCTGCAAGGCCGGTTGCAAGGCCAGGCCGAGCGCCGGAAACAGCAGGAAGGTGCAGCCCAGCACCAGCAGGTGCAGCCGCCAATGCGCGGCGCCGGCCAGCACCGCCTCGCGCGACAGCTTGGCGCCGTGCAGGAAGAACAGCAGCGCGATCGCCAGATTGGTGACGAGGTTGAACGCGGCGGCGACGTCGCCGGAGCAGGGCAGAACGGAAGCCAGCGCGACGGTGGCGAGCAGGGACAGGGTGAAGGCGTCGAGTAGTTTGGGCATGGGGCGATGCGGCGATGGCAGGGAAGCCGCTATTGAACCGCAGCGCAATTGAGAATACAAATGCATTTATCTGATCTATTCATGAGTAATTGATATGAATGTGACTTTGCGCCAATTGCGGGTCTTCCAGGCCGTGATCGAACTGGGCGGCTTCAGCCGCGCCGGCGACGCGCTGGGCTTGACCCAGCCGGCGGTCAGCCGCGCGGTGAGGGAGCTGGAGCAGGCCTTGGACTTGCGCTTGTTCGACCGCACCACGCGCGAGGTGGAGCCCACCGCGGCGGCCCGCCGGTTGCAAGGGAAGCTGATGCGAGTGCTGGAAGCGCTGCAAGAAGCCTTGAGCGAAGCCCGGATGGAGGGCGCGCAGGCCCACGGCGTGGTGCACGTGGCCAGCAGCCCCACCTTGTCGGCCAGCCTGATGCCTTTGTTGATCGCGCGTTGCCGGCGGCTTTACCCGCAACTGCGGCTGGTGCTGCACGACCAGGTGCAGCGGCTGAACATCGACGCGGTCGCGAGCGGGCAGGTGGATTTCGGCCTGGTGGTGGAGCCCGACGCGGCGGCGCCGCTGGAAAGCGAGCCCCTGCTGGAGGACGACTTCTGGCTGGTGTGCCGCAAGGACCACGCCTTGGCCGGCCAGGCGGCGGCGCATTGGGCGCAGCTGGACGGCCAGCCGCTGGTGTTGCTGGATCACAGCTCCGGCAGCCGTCGGTTGATCGACGAACTGCTGGCCCGGCACGGCCTGGCTTGCGAAGTGGCGCAGCAATTGGGGCATTCCCAATCGGTGTTCCGCATGGTGGCGGCCGGCTTGGGCCTCAGCGTCACGCCGGGGCTGGCCATGCCGCCGCCCGCCGGCTGCGGCCTGAGCGTATTGCCGCTGCTGCCGGTGGAAACGCGCCGCATCGTGCTGATCAAACGGCCCAATCGCTCCTTGTCGCCGCTGGCGCGCAAGGTCTGGCAACTGGCGCTGGAAATGCGCGCGGAGTTGGCCGCCGCGGCGCGGCCGGCCGCCTGGGGAGGCTGAGTCCGCCGGGGGATGTCGGGCGCGCCGGCTGGAAAAGACGGAGGCCGCGGGCTATTTAAATACTAATAGGGGCAAAAACGGGACCCGGATCGCCGTGCGGCGTAGAGCTGCGCCGCGCGGGCCGGTCGCGCGGGCCCGCAGCGGGCGCCGGTAGCGACAACAGCCAGCACGGGATGGGACAGACGGGGGAGGCGATGCCGCAAATCTTGGTGGTTGACGACGAAGCCGTGTCCCGGCAATTCCTGATCGCGGTGTTGCGCCAGGTGGGCATGAGCAAGATTTCCGAGGCGGTGGACGGTCTGGACGCGCTGATGCAGCTGGACGCCGGCGACCGGGCTTTCGACCTGATTTTTTGCGACCTGGACATGCCGCGCATGGACGGCGTCGAATTCGTCCGCCACTTGGGCGAGAGGGCTTATCGCGGCAAATTGCTGATCACCAGCGGTTTCGACGAGAGGGTGCTGGACAGCGTGGCGGATCTGGCGCGGATGTACGCCTTGCGCTTGTGCGGCGTCTTGCCCAAGCCGGTGGATCCGGAGCAGCTGCTGGCGATGCTGGCCGCGCCCATCGCGACGGGGGAGGCGGTTTGCCTGCCCATGGAGCGGATCAACAGCGAAGAATTGCGCCTGGGCATAGAGCGCGGCGAAGTGGTGCCGTTTTTCCAGCCGCAGGTGGACGTCGCCAGCGGTCGGGTGCTGAGCGTGGAGGTGCTGGCGCGCTGGCTGCATCCGCAACTGGGCCTGCTCGGCCCGCTGCAGTTCATCGAGCTGGCCGAACAGAGCGGCCTGATCACGCAGATGACCAAGCGTCTGTTCGCGGAGGCGTCGCAGGCGCTGAAGCGTCTGGACGCGCGGCGGCGCCTGGACATGTCGGTCAATCTTTCCATGCAATCCTTGAAGGACTCCAGCCTGGTGGCCTCTTTGGTCTCGATTGCGCGCGAAGCCGGCCTGGAGATGTCCCGGGTGACGTTCGAAGTCACGGAAAGCGGCGTGATGGCGGACCCGGCCTCGGCGCTGGAAATCATGACCCGCTTGCGTTTGAAGGGAGCGGGCCTGGCGATTGACGATTTCGGCACCGGCTTCGCCAGCATGGACCGGCTGGCGCGCATCCCGTTCACGGAGCTGAAGATAGACAAGGGCTTCGTCATCGACGCGGCGGGCAACTCCACCAACCGTTCCATTTTCCTGGCCAGCGTCGAACTGGGACGCCGGCTGGGTTTGAAAGTGGTGGCCGAGGGCGTGGCGTCCGAGGCCGAGTGGGCGCTGTGCCGCGAGTTCGGCGTATCGGCCGCTCAAGGTTCCCTGATCTCCCCGCCGGTAGACGAAGCCTCCTTTGCCGAATGGCTGACGAGTTGCGGCGGAGGCGTGCCGCAGTCGGCGCGGGATTGGGTATTCATAACAGCGCACAGCTAAGCGAGAAAACCATGAGACGACTTGGAATCCTGTTGTTGCTGCTCGGCCTGGCGGCCGCGGCGCCCTTGGCCGCCGCGGCCGACGTTTTGGCCAAGCCCACCGGCAAGGTGGTGCTGGTGATCAGCGGCGGCGTCGGTCAAAGAAACCAGGGCGACGCCGCGGCCTTCGACATGGCGATGCTAGGCAAGCTGCCGCAGCGCAGCTTCAGCACCCATACCCCCTGGTATCCGGGCCTGACCCGCTTCTCGGGGCCCTTGTTGCGCGATGTGCTGGCCGCCGCCGGCGCCCACGGCAAATTGTTGAAGGCGGTGGCGCTGAACGACTACAAGACCGACATCCCCTTTGACGACGCCAGCCGTTTCGACGTGATCCTGGCGACTCAGATGAACGGCAAGCCGATGCCGGTGCGGGAAAAAGGGCCCTTGTTCATCGTCTATCCCTACGACTCGCAAGAAGAGCTGCGTTCGGAGCTGTATTACAACCGTTCCGCCTGGCAACTCAAATCCCTGCTGGTGCATTGAGCGCGATGGATACGCCGCAGCGCAGCCATTCCACCTGGCGTAGCCTGATCTTGATCGGGGCCACGCTGGCCTGCGTGTTCGCCGGAGTGGCCTACATCCAGGTGCGGCAGGCGGACATGCTGAACACCGCGGCGCGCTACGAGGGCGACAACATCGTATGGGCCTACTTCCAGCTCGAAACCGAGGCCATGCGGCTGCAGACCACGATAGAACACGTGCTGAACCACGAGCAGGACCGGGCCGAGCTGCAGGAGCGCTACGACATCTTCGTCAGCCGGGTGGGAGTGGTGGACCATGGCCTGTACTCCAGCCTGCTGGACGGCACCCAGGAATACCAGCAGGCCCGTCCCAAGCTGGACGCCTTCATCCGCAAGGCCGACGCCTATTTCAGCCGCCAGTCCGGCGCGGCGCTGGAACTGGACGGCCTGCGGCGGCTGGACTCCGAACTGGACTTGCTGAGCGGGCCGTTGCACGACCTGTCGCTGGTGGCCAATCAGCGCATGGCGGAACAGGTGGACGCGCGCAACAAAAGCATGCAGCAGCACATCGTGGTCAGCAATTGGCTGATGGCCTTCGAATGGGCGCTGATCCTGGGCTTCGCCACCATCGTGGTGCGGCAGCTGCGGCAGCTGGAGCGGCGCCGCCACGAGCTGGAAGAACTGACCGACGTGCTGGAGCAGGCCCGGGTGCAGGCCGAAGCCGGCAGCATGGCGAAAAGCGTGTTCCTCGCCAATATGAGCCATGAAATCCGCACCCCGCTCAACGGCGTGCTGGGCATGCTGTCCTTGCTGGGAGACTGCACGCCCACGCCGGTGCAGGCGGACTACATCAAGACCGCCGAAGAGTCCGCCCGCCATTTGATGGCCTTGCTCAACGACGTGCTGGACGCCAGCAAGCTGGAGTCCGGCAAGCTCGACCTGCTGCCCACGGTGTGCAATTTGCGGCAACTGCTGCTGCAATGCGAAAGCCTGATGCGCGGCCAGGCGGTGGCCAAGGGGCTGGCCATGCGCATGGCGCTGGATCTGAACGTGCCCGAATGGGTGTTGTGCGACCCGACCCGCCTGCGGCAAATCCTGCTCAACCTGCTCAGCAACGCGATCAAGTTCACCGAGATCGGCGCGGTGACCATCCAGGCGGAAGCCGCGGAATCGGGGGCGGAAAGCGGCGCCGTGTTGCGGATCACGGTCAGGGACACCGGCATAGGCATGGACGACGCCACCCTGGCGCGACTGTTCAAGCGCTTCTCCCAGGGCGACAGCTCCACCGTGCGCCAGTACGGCGGCAGCGGCCTGGGGCTGGAGATTTCGCAGAACCTGGCGCAGCTGATGGGCGGCGGCATCACCGTGCACAGCGCGCTGGGCGCGGGCAGCGTCTTCGTGCTGTCGCTGCCCTTGCAGGCGATGAGCGCGCCGGAAGGCCGGGCCAAGGCGGGCGCGGAGGCGGACGCCGCCGGGCCGTGGCGCCAACTGCGCGTGCTGGTGGTGGACGACAATCCGGTCAACCGCAAATACATGCAGGCGATGCTGCAAAGGCAAGGGCATCTGGTCACCGTGATGCAGGACGGGGCGGAGGCGGTGGAGGCGGCCGCCCGGCAGCCCTTCGACCTGGTGCTGATGGATTTGCACATGCCGGCGATGGACGGCATCGAGGCGACGAAGCGCTTGCGCGAGCGCGCGATGACGCCGGGAATGAAGATCGTCGCCCTGACCGCCGACGTGCTGGCGGAGACGCGGCACAAAGCTCTGGCCGGGGGGCTGGACGACTTTCTGGCCAAGCCGCTGCACGCGGAAGACTTCCAGGCCATGCTGGAGCGTCAGTTCGGCGATGGGCCGGCGCCGGAACACGGCGATGAGCCCATCTTGCTGCCGGCCTTGCTGGACGTGGCGATGATAGAAAAAATGACGGAGATGCTGACCCTGGAAAAATATCGGGAGCTGGTGGCGCAATTCTTCGCCGGCAAGGTCGGCCGGGTCGACGAACTGCTGGCCGCGGCGCTGGCCGGCCAGCGCGACCAGGTGCGGCGCCACTCGCACAATCTGAAAGGCGCCGCGCTGACCCTGGGCTTCAGCGCGTTGGGCGGGTCCTGCGCCGGGCTGGAGCGCTTGGCGCTGGCGGCGGAGGAGGGCTTGGCCGACGAGGCGGAAAGGGTGGGTCTCCTGTTTGACTCCACCCGCAGTGCCTGCATCGCGGCCGGCTATTTGTCCGGCATGGACTTGCCGGCGCTGCGTTAGCCGCGGGAGGGCGGAAATCGCCAAAGGCCGCTGCGCGGGCGCGTGGCCGGCGGCGGAAGTGATAAGATCGAGGCGAGTCAGTGCTTGAATCCCATACTGAATAAAAATAGAGAGCCGAAGCCGTCCATGAGCCAGAACGATTGCTTGTCCATTTTGTTTGTTTGCATGGGAAACATCTGCCGGTCGCCGACCGCGGAAGGGGTGATGCGCGCCAAGCTGAGGGCCGCGGGCCTGGAGGCGCGGATGCGGGTGGAATCCGCGGGCACGCACGACTACCACGTCGGCGAAGCGCCGGACCGGCGCACCTGTCAGGCGGCGCGGCGCCGCGGCTACGACCTGTCCGATTTGCGGGCAAGACAGGTGGAAGCGCTCGATTTCGAGCGTTTCGACTGGATTTTGGCCGCCGACCGGCAAAATTTGGCTTTGTTAAACGCCCAATGTCCGCCATCCTATCGCGGCAAGCTGCATTTGTTGCTGGAGCCGCTGTCCAGCGCCGTCCGCGAGGTGCCCGATCCCTACTACGGCGGCGCCGGCGGTTTCGACGCCGTGCTGGATCTGGTGGAAGCGGCTTGCGACGCCTGGCTGGCCCGCATCGCCGACGCGGAGACGGAGCCGGCGCCATGAAGCCGTTTGACGCGGAAGCGCCGCGCGCGCGGGCTGTTTTTACGATAACCATAGAAAGCCAAGGACGCGTATGGGGCAGATGACGAGGGGAAGCGCCGCCAAGAAGCCGCTGGACGTGGTGCCCAGCCACAATGCGGACATCATCCTTCCCAAGCAGGCCGGCAAAATGCCGCTGGCCAGCCAGGCGGTGATCGTCATCGGCTCCTCCACCGGCGGCACCGAGGCCTTGCGCACCTTGCTGACCGCGCTGCCTGCCTCGATGCCGCCCATCCTGATCACCCAGCACATGCCGGAAATGTTCACCCACTCCTTCGCCACGCGCTTGAACACCTTGTGCAAGCTGACGGTGAAAGAGGCGGAGGACAACGAGCGGCTGCAAAACGGCACCGTCTACATCGCGCCCGGCCATTCCCATCTGCTGATCAAACCCGCGCCCACCATAGGCTACGCCATCGGCCTGCACGCCGGGCCGCCGGTCAACCGGCACCGCCCGTCGGTGGACGTGCTGTTCCGCTCCGCCGCCAATCTGGTGGGCAAGAACTGCATAGGCGTGATCCTGACCGGCATGGGCCGGGACGGCGCCAGCGGCATGCTGGAGCTCAAGCAGGCCGGCGCCTGGAACATCGCCCAGGACGAGGCCAGCTGCGTGGTGTTCGGCATGCCCAAGGAAGCCATCGCCATGGGCGGCGCGCACGAGGTGCTGGCCTTGGAAAGCATCGCCACCCGCCTGTCGGTGCTGGCCTCGCAAAAGCAGCAGCAAGCCGGCGGTTCGGCTTAACTATCTGATAGAACAAGAAAACATGAAGTATCTCCCTATTCTGGTGGTGGAAGACGACGCCGATCTGCGCGAAGCCATCGTCGACACCTTGAGCCTGGCCGGCTATCCCACGCTGGAGGCCGGCGACGGCGCCGCGGCCCTGGCCAAATTGAAGGAAGCGCCGGTGGGGCTGATCGTGTCCGACGCCCAGATGGCGCCTATGGACGGCTACGCGCTGTTCGAAGAGGCGAAAAAGCGTTACCCCGGCGTGCCCTTCATCCTGATGACCGCCTACGGCGTGATCGAAAGGGCGATTGAACTGCTGCGCGCAGGCGCCGCGCATTACCTGCTCAAGCCGTTCGAGCCGGCCAGCCTGATCGCCGAAGTGGAAAATCATCTGCTGCGCATGCCCAGCGAGGCGAGCGGGGAAGTGGTGGCCGAATCCGCCGCGATGCGGCAGCTGTTCGCGCTGGCCGGACGCGTGGCCGGCAGCGACGTCAGCGTGATGATCTCCGGCCCCAGCGGCGTGGGCAAGGAAGTGCTGGCGCGCTACATCCACCGGCACTCCAAGCGCGCCGAAGGGCCTTTCGTCGCGGTCAACTGCGCGGCGATCCCGGAAAACCTGCTGGAATCCACCCTGTTCGGCCATGAGCGCGGCGCCTTCACCGGCGCGGCGCAGGCGCTGCCCGGCAAGTTCGAGCAGGCGCAGGGCGGCACCATTCTGCTGGACGAAGTCACCGAGATGCCGCTGTCGCTGCAGGCCAAGCTGCTGCGGGTCTTGCAGGAGCGGGAAGTGGAGCGCGTCGGCGGCACCCGCACCTTGAAGCTGGACATCCGCGTGCTGGCCACCTCCAACCGCGATCTGCAGGCCGCGGTGGACGCCGGCAACTTCCGCGAGGACCTGTATTTCCGCCTGAACGTGTTCCCGATGCGCATTCCCGCATTGGCCGAGCGCCGCGACGATATTCTGCCGCTGGCACGAATCATGCTTAAAAAGTACGCGGAGGCCGCCGGAAGAGGCAATCTGATCCTGTCCGAGGATGCGGAACGTCATTTGACGGCCTATAGTTGGGAGGGTAACATCCGCGAACTGGAGAATGTGGTGCAGCGGGCGGTGATTCTTGCCGCCGGGGCGGAAATTTTTGCCGCCGACTTGCTGCTGGATCACGACTCCGGCGCGGCTCAGGTTACCCGGACAGCGTCTGAAAAAGACAATTCCGTGTCGGATGAAACCGACATGAAAACGCTAGAGAAACGCCATATTCTGGAAACCTTGACCGCAGTGGGCGGCGTCAAGAAGCTGGCCGCGGAAAAACTGGGCATCAGCGAGCGCACCTTGCGCTATAAATTGCAGCGTTACCGTGATGAAGACGCAGCCGACGGATGTCAGGAGGTTCCAGATGGAAATGGCTTGGAGTAACCATGTCAGTGCCAAATATCGATCAACTGTTGGGCGAGCTGCGCACCGCCTCGGCCCTGGCCGCGGGCAAGCCCGCCGCTACGGCCCCGGAAGCGTCCCAGGTGGACTTTTCCGCTGTGCTGAAGTCCACCTTGGAACAGGTGAACTCGGCGCAGCAGACTTCGCAGGAGATGCAGAAGCAATTTGAATTGGGTGACGAGGGGGTCAACCTGCAGGACGTGATGGTGTCGCTGCAGAAAGCCAGCCTGTCGTTCCAGACCATGGTTCAGGCGCGCAACAAGCTGGTCACCGCCTATCAGGAAATCATGAATACCCAAGTCTAGCGCTGCCGGACCCGACCAGCCGGCGGCGGTGGGCTCGAACCTAAAACCACTGTATGGCTGACCTGGCAGAAGAAAACGCTACGCCCGTTTGGCGAAGCCGCATGAATGAAGCGTCCGATCGCTTCAAAGCGCTTCCCAACAATAAAAAAATCCTGTTCCTCGCGGCGGTGGCCGCCATTTTCGCCGTCGTCGTGGGCGCGGTGGTGCTGAACCGCACGCCCAGCTATAAAGTCCTGTTCTCCAATATCTCAGACCGCGACGGCGGCCAGGTGGCCGCGTCGCTGCAGCAGATGAACGTGCCCTACCAGCTGAGCGAGGGCGGCACCATCTCGGTGCCCTCGGACAAGGTCTACGACGCGCGTCTCAAGCTGGCGGCGCAAGGCCTGCCCAAGGCCGGCGGCGTCGGTTTCGAACTGATGGACAATCAGAAGTTCGGCATCAGCCAGTTCGCCGAGCAGGTCAACTACCAGCGCGCGATCGAGGGCGAGCTGGCGCGCACCATCGAAGCGGTGGGCTCGGTGGAAACCGCCCGCGTCCACATCGCCATTCCCAAGCAGAGCGTGTTCGTGCGCGAGCAGCAGCAGCCCACCGCCTCGGTGATGCTGAGCCTGTTCCGCGGCCGCCTGCTCGACGCCGGACAAATCGCCGGCATTCTGCACCTGGTGTCCAGCTCGGTGCCCAATCTGCCGGTCAAGAACGTCACCATCGTCGATCAGGACGGCAATCTGCTATCCAAACAGAACGGTCCGGACGAGAACTCGGGCCTGGATCAGCGTCAGCTGGGTTACGTTCGTCAGATCGAAGAAGGCTACGTCAAGCGCATCGAGGACATCCTGGAGCCGATCTTCGGCAAGGGCAACTCGCGCGCCCAGGTCACCGCCAGCGTAGACTTCGCCGAGGTGGAGCAGACCTCGGAAACCTTCAAGCCCAATTCCAGCCCCAATCCGTCCGCCACCCGCAGCCAGCAGATCAGCGAGAAGCTGAACAACGGCGCGGCGCTGCCGTCCGGGGTGCCGGGCGCCTTGTCCAATCAGCCGCCGTCGGCCGCCTCCGCGCCAATCAGCTTGCCGCCGGGCGCCGCGCCGGGCACCGCCACGCTGTCCGGGCAGACCATGGGCGCGTCCGGCACGCTGCAACGCGACATCACCACCAATTACGAAGTCGACAAGACCATCCAGCACACCAAGATGCCGCAGGGCGGCGTCAAGCGCCTGTCCGCCGCGGTGGTGGTCAATTACCGGCGGATGCCGGACAAGAACGGCGAGATGAAGCCGACGCCGCTGACGCCGCAAGAGGTTCAGCAGATCAATAATCTGGTCAAGGAGGCGATGGGCTTCAACACCCAGCGCGGCGATACCTTGAACGTGGTCAACGCCGCCTTCGCCGACGCCGAAGTGCCGGCCACGCTGCAGGAAAAAGTCACCGACTACGTGACCAGCAACGGCTCCAGCCTGATCAAGTACGGTTTGCTGACCATCGCGGTGCTCTACTTGTTGTTCGGCGTGGTGCGCCCCATCATGCGCGACCTGGTCAAGCCGCCGGCGCCGGCCAAGGGCAGCGAGGAAGAGGCCGCGGCGCAAGCCGCAGCCGCCGGCGGCCGCCTGCTGGGCGTGGCCGGAGAAGAGGGCGAGGAGGGCGCGGCCGGTCACGCCGGCGGCGCCGCGGGCGGCGGCGATCCGCGCGAAGCGCAGATGCGGCAATACACCACCAATCTGGAAGCGGTGCGTGAAATGGTGAAATCCGATCCGCGCATGGCCGCTCAGATCATCAAGGAATGGATAAGCGCCGATGAGTGAGAACGGAGTGCGCAAAAGCGCGGTGTTGCTGTTCAGCCTGGGGCAGGCGGAAGCCGTCGAGGTGTTCAAATACCTGGGGCCCAAGGAAGTGCAGAAGATTTCGCTGGCGATGGCGGCGATCAACAATCTGAGCTACGAACAGATCGACGAGGTGGTCAGCGAGTTCAAGGGCGAGTGCGCGGCGCGCGCCAGCATCGGCGCGTCCGACGAGTATCTGCGCAATGTGTTGATCGAGGCGCTGGGTCCGGACAAGGCGGCCAACCTGCTGGACAAGATCATGCAGGGCAACGACCACAGCGGCATCGAAAGCCTGAAGTGGATGGACCCGTCCTCCGCCGCCGACCTGATCCGCAACGAACACCCGCAGATCATCGCCACCATCCTGGTGCATCTGGAGCCCGACCTGTCCAGCTCCATCCTGTCCTTTTTTCCGGAACGGATGCGCAACGAGGTGCTGATCCGCACCGCCACGCTGGAAGGCGTGCAGCCGCAGGCGCTGCGCGAATTGAACGATGTGCTGACCCAGCTCTTGTCCGGTTCCGACCGCATCAAGAAGAGCGCGGCCGGCGGCATCGGCCTGACCGCGGAAATCCTCAATTTCATGGGTTCCAACGTCGAGGCCGCCGCGCTCAACTACATCCGCGAGTACGATCCGGAACTGGCGCAGCGCATTCAGGACAAGATGTTCGTGTTCGAGAACATCCTGGAAATCGACGATCGTTCGATTCAGACCATTCTGCGCGAAGTGCAATCCGATTCGCTGGTCATCGCGCTCAAGGGCACCAGCGCCGAGCTCAAGGACAAGATTTTCCGCAATATGTCGCAGCGCGCGGCGGAAATGCTGCGCGACGATCTGGAATCCAAGGGGCCGGTCAAGCTGTCCGAGGTGGAGGCCGAGCAGAAGGAAATCCTCAAGGTGGTGCGCAAGCTCGCCGACGACGGTCAGATCGTGCTAGGCAGCAAGGGCGGTGATGAAGGTCTCGTCGAGTAATCCCATCATTCCCGGCGAAGAGCTGGAGGGCTGGAGCAGCTGGAGCCCCAACGCGCTGGACGGACTGAGCCAGAAACTGACGCCGGTACAGCTGATGGAGCTGGCGCAGCAGCGCCGCCGCCAGAAAGAGCTGGCGCAGGCCGAGACCGCCGCCGAAGCGACTCCGGCCGAGCCGGAAGAGACGGCGGATGCGGCCGAAGGCGAGCGCGTGGTCAGCGGCTATCCCACCGCGGCGGAGCTGGAGGCGATTCATCAGGAAGCCTGGCAGTCCGGTCATGAGGCCGGGGAAGAAGCCGGCCGCGCGGCCGGCTATCAAGAAGGCCTGACCGCCGGGCGCGAGCAGGGCCTGGCCGAGGTGCGCGCCGAGCAGGAGGCCCGCTTCGCCGCGGCCTGGCAGCCGCTGCAAGGGCTGGCGAACGAGCTGGCGCAACAGATCTCCCGTTTTGAAACCGAATTGTCCGCGGACTGGCTGGCCTTGGCGCTGGAGCTCGCCGGCCAGCTGAGCCACGGGCTGGCGCGGCAGAACCCCTTGCTGATCCAGGAACTGCTGCGCGAGGCGCTGGACGATCTGCCGGCCACGCTGGCGCAGGCGCGTTTGCGCCTGAATCCGGCCGACCTGGAAGTGGCGCGGGAATTCCTGGCCCAGGAGACGCCGGAAACCCAGTGGCAGTGGATTGAAGACCCGGAGGTGGAGCGAGGCGGCTGCGTGATAGACACCGCGGCGTTGCGGCTGGACCTGACCATGAGCACCCGCATCGCCGCCATGCGCAAGGCGCTGGGAATGGACGATGAGCCAGCAACTGATTGAGCGCCAGCGCGCCTGGCTGCGCGACTGCGCGGACAGCGCGCGCGCCGCCAAGCTGTGGCAGCCTTGCGGCAAGCTGGTCCGCGTTACCGGCATGGTGATGGAAGCGGTGGGTCTGAAATTGCCGGTGGGCAGCGCCTGTCAGGTGGCCTTGGCGGATAAGCGCCTGGTGGAGGCCGAAGTGGTGGGCTTTTCCGGCGACAAAGTGTTTCTGATGCCCTTGAGTAATGTCCACGGCCTGCTGCCCGGCACGCCGGTGATGCCGCTGACGCCGCGGCACCCGCCGCAGTTCGGCAAGACTCAAGCCCAGGCCGCCGCCGACGGCGCGTCCGGCCGCATGGTGCCGGTGGGGCTCAGCCTGCTGGGCCGAGTGCTGGACTCCTTGGGCCGGCCGCTGGACGGCAAGGGCCCGATTCATCCCGAGGCCTGGTTTCCGCTGCACAGCCAGCCGATGAACCCGCTGGACCGCTCGCCGGTGCGAGATGTGCTGGATGTCGGCGTGCGCGCCATCAACGGCTTGTTGACGGTGGGGCGCGGCCAGCGCCTGGGTCTGTTCGCCGGTTCCGGCGTCGGCAAATCGGTGTTGCTGGGCATGATGGCGCGCTTTACCAAGGCGGACGTGGTGGTGGTGGGCCTGATCGGCGAACGCGGCCGCGAGGTCAAGGACTTCATCGAGAACATTCTCGGCGACGAGGGCATCGCCCGTTCGGTGGTGGTGGCCGCGCCGGCGGACATGCCGCCGCTGATGCGGCTGCACGGGGCCGCCTACGCCACCGCGCTGGCCGAATATTTCCGCGCCCAGGGCCTGGACGTGCTGCTGCTGATGGACTCGGTGACCCGTTACGCGATGGCGCAGCGCGAGATCGCGCTGGCCATCGGCGAGCCGCCGGTGACCAAGGGCTATCCGCCGTCGGTGTTCGCGCGGCTGCCGCAATTGATCGAGCGCGCCGGCAACGCCGCCGAGGGCGGCGGCTCCATCACCGGCTTCTACACCGTATTGTCGGAGGGCGACGATCAGCAGGATCCGATCGCCGACTCCGCGCGCGCCATTCTGGACGGCCACTTCGTGCTGTCGCGCGAATTGGCCGAATCCGGCCACTATCCGGCCATCGACATCGAGCAATCCATCAGCCGGGTGATGGTGGACGTGGTGCCGCAGTCGCAGATGGCGCTGGCCCGGCAATTCAAGCAGCTGTATTCGCGCTATCAGCGCAACCGCGATCTGATCAGCGTCGGCGCCTACGTGCCGGGTTCGGACCCGGTGCTGGACGAGGCGATGCGGCGCCAGCTGCCCATGGTCGGTTTTCTGACCCAGCCGATGCATGAGTCGCAGGATTTTCCTTCCAGCTGCGAGCAATTGCAGGGCGTGCTGTCCTGAGGCTGAGCCGTGGCGGAGAGCAAATACCTGTTGTTGATTCGTTTGGCCGAAGACAAGCAGAAGGCGGCCGCCGAACGCATGCGGCTGGCGCAAGGCCGGCTGGCGGACGCCCGTTCGCGCCAGGAACAGCTGGACGCGTTTCGCGGCGAATACCGGCAACGGCTGACCAGTCGCGGCGCGCAGGGCATCACTGCCTTGCAATACCAGGACTTCCAGCGCTTTCTCGCGCGCTTGGACGAGGCCATGGTGCAGCAGCAGGGCGAGGTGGAGCGCTGCACTCAGCGCTTCTTGCTGGAGCGCCAGGCCTGGCAGCATGAGTACAAGAAGCTCAAGGCCTATGAAAAGCTGCTGCAGCGCGAGCAGGAGCGCGCAGCGGTGCGCGAGGCGCGGCTGCAGCAGAAGGCCAGCGACGAATTCGCCACCCGGCGTTTTTGGGACAGCACCCACGGCGAGGACTGAGGGCCGGCCCACGGGGCGGCGCTTGGCACGCTAGTTGCTTTATCGTCTGCGTCTTACTTGTAGAGAGTCGGCCATGACGACACCTGTGAACGCAGCCGCGGCCAATTCGGTCAGCGGCAAAGCCAATATGCCGGGCGGCAATCTGGCCACTGCCGGCGACACCGGCGCCGGCGATCTGTTCGCCAGCCTGCTGGGTCTGCAGATGAGCGCCCTGGGCAGCTCCTTCTTGCCGGGCGCCAACGCCGATCCGCTGGCGGACGCCGGTCTGGACAAGGACAAGCCGGCCAAGGGCGACGACGGCCAGACGCCGACGGCGCCCTTGCCGGGAATGCCGCTGATGGCCGCCGCGCAGCAGCCTCTTCAGCAGCAGGCTGTGACCGCGCCGCGGGCCAACAACGATTTGCCGGCAGGCGCCAAGCCGGTCGAACTCAAGCCGGACATCGCCTCGGCGCTGCCCGCCGCGATCAGCAAAGCCCGCAATCCGTCGCTGCCGGCGCAGCAAAATTTGCCGGAAGACGGCAAGGTCTTGCCGCAGTTTTTGCCGCTTCAGGGCCATGAGCAGCTGGCGGCCAAGCCGACGACGCCTACGCCGGTGTTCACCGTGCAGCAGCCGGTGACCGATCCCAACTGGGCCAAGGCCATGAGCGAGCAGGTGATGGGCATGGTCAGCCTCAAGGCCGACAAGGCGCAGATTCAGCTGAACCCGCCGCAGCTGGGGCCGATCGAGGTGACGCTGAAGATGAACGGCAACGATCAGGCTCAGGTCTTGTTCGCCGCGGCGGTGCCGGCCACGCGCGAGGCGCTGGAAAACAATATGCACCGTCTGTCTTCGATGCTGGCCGCAGGCGGCATCCAGCTGACCGACGCGCAGGTGTCCAGCGGGCAATCCGGACAGCAACAGCAGGCGTTTCAGCGCGGGCAGTCGCAGCGCCAGAACGAGAGCGCCGAACCCGAGCCGATGGATGCATTGAGCAGCATCAAGGCCGCTCGCGGCATTCTCAGCATTTTCGCCTGATCATTTGTGATAATCTCCCCTGTTCAATTTGCATCTAAAATTAGAAAATATAGTGAAGAAATCGTTTAAGATTTCACTATGAACACCCAGTGAACAGGGCAGGTATATGGCAGAAGACAAAAAAGCGGAAAAAGCAGAGAAAAAAGCAGGGGGCGGCGGCAAATTGATGCTGATCGTCATTGTTTTGCTGGTGCTGGTGCTGGCCGCGGTGGGGGGCTTGGCCGCCTATATGTTCACCAATATGAATAAACCGGCGGCGGCCGGCGAGCATGCCGAGCAGACCAAGGAAAAACCCAAGAAGAAAAAAGAAGGTCCGCCGATCTTCGAGAAGTTGGACACTTTCGTGGTGAATCTGGCCGGCAACGACGGCTCCTTGCTGCAGGTGGACATGCAGGCGGAGCTGGCCGACGAGGAGGCCAAGAAGAAATTCACCGATTACGCGCCCAAGATCCGCAGCGCGCTGATCCTGCTGCTGTCGTCCAAGTCCGCGACGGAGCTGGCCACGCCGGACGGCAAGGTGCGGCTGAAGGCCCAGGTCAAGCAGATCATCAATGAGTCGATGGACGCCGGCGAGGAACAGCCGGTGGAAAGCGTGCTCTTCACTTCCTTCATCATCCAGAAGCAGTAAGCGGCATGGGCGACGATATTCTTTCCCAGGAAGAGGTAGACGCCCTACTCAGGGGCGTCTCCGGGGAGGATGAGGATGACAGCGGCGGCGGGGACGCGCAGGGCGTCCGCGGCTACGATATCGGCCGGCAAGAGCGCATTGTGCGCGGCCGGATGCCGACGCTGGAAATCATCAACGAGCGTTTCGCGCGCAATCTGCGCATCGGCCTGTTCAACTTCATCCGCCGCAACGCGGAAATCTCGGTTGGGCCGGTGCGGGTGCAGAAGTACAGCGAGTTCATCCGCAACCTGGTGGTGCCCACCAACCTGAACCTGGTGCACGTCAAGCCTTTGCGCGGCACCGGCCTGCTGATTTTCGACCCGGATCTGGTGTTCCTGATCGTCGACAATCTGTTCGGCAGCGACGGGCGCTACCATGTGCGGGTGGAAGGCCGCGACTTCACCCCCACCGAGCAGCGCATCATCCGCCGCTTGCTGGACGTGGTGTTCGTCGAATGCCAGAAGGCCTGGGAGCCGGTGCACCCGATCGAGTTCGTCTACCTGCGCTCCGAAATGAACACCCAGTTCGCCAACATCGCCACGCCCACCGAGGTGGTGGTGGCGATGACCTTCCATATCGAACTGGGCGCCGGCGGCGGCGATTTCCATATCTGTCTGCCGTATTCGATGGTGGAGCCCATCCGCGACATGCTGTCCAGCACCATGCAGGCGGACCGCACCGAGGTGGACAATCGCTGGGTCAACCTGATGACGCATCAGGTGCAGGCGGCGGAAGTGGAGTTGGTGGCGACCTTGGGCCAGACCAAGGTGACCTTGGGTCAGATTCTGAATTTGAAGAACGGCGACGTGGTGATGTTGGAGATTCCGGAACGGGTGGAGGCCGATGTGTCGGGCATTCCGGTGTTCGAAGCCAGCTATGGCACCGTGCAGGGGCGCTATGCGCTGAAGGTGGAGCAAGTGTTGGCCGGCGCGAATGATTTTCACGAGCCTCTGGGGGATAAAGAGTAATGAGCGAAGAAGAATTGCAAGCCGCGCAGATGGAGGCCGAAGCGGCCGCCGCCGCGGCAGCCGCTGCCGGCGGGGCCGGCGGCGAGGAAGAGATATCGATGGACGACTGGGCGGCCGCGATGGCCGAGCAGGAAGTGGTGGACGCGGCTCCCGAGGCGGTGCCGGCGCAGAACCTGTTCCAGGAGCTGGGCGCGAGCACGTCCGGCGCCGGCGTGCCGCAGAATCTGGACATGATTCTGGATATCCCGGTGCAATTGACCGTGGAACTGGGACGCACCAAGATCGCCATCCGCAACCTGCTGCAATTGGCGCAGGGCTCGGTGGTGGAGCTGGACGGCATGGCGGGCGAGCCGATGGACGTGCTGGTCAACGGCTGCCTGATCGCCCAGGGCGAGGTGGTGGTGGTCAACGACAAGTTCGGCATCCGGCTGACCGATATCATCACGCCCGCGGAGCGCATTCGCCGCCTGCAAAAATGACGAGGTCAGCCATGTTTGCGATGACGCGCCGTGCAGTGCAGGGCGCTTTTTATTTGGCGGCGTCCGGTCTGGCCGCCGCGGCCACCGTCGCGCCGCCGGCGGCCGCGCCGTCGCCGTTCATGAGTTTGCTGCAGGTCTTGTTTGGCCTGGCGGTGGTGCTGGGCGCCATCGTCGGCATGGCCTGGCTGTTCAAACGGCTTTCCGGCGGCATGCTGGGCGCGTCCAACCGCCTGAAGGTGGTGAGCGGCACCATGGTGGGGCCCAAGGAGCGCGTGGTGATCGTGGAGCTGGAGGGCGAGTGGCTGGTGCTGGGCGTGACGCCGCAGCAAGTCAATTTGCTGAGCAAGCTGCCGCGGCCGGAAGGCGCGGAAACCGAGGCCGCGCCGCCGACGGAACCGTTCGCGCGCTGGCTTAAGGCGGCGATGGACAAGAGCCGCAACGGCAAGGCAGGGCCGCGATGAGGGCTTGTTTCCGCTACGGCGCGCTGGTTCTGCTGGCGACGCCCTTGATCGCGGACGCGGCCGGCGGCCTGCCTCTGATGAGCAGCACGCCGGCGGCCGGCGGCGGGCAGAATTACTCGCTCAGCCTGCAGATGTTGCTGTTCATGACCGGGCTGACCTTCATCCCGGCGATGATGCTGATGATGACGGCCTTCACCCGCATCATCATCGTGATGTCGCTGCTGCGACAGGCGATGGGCACCATGCAGTCGCCGCCCAACCAGGTGATCGTCGGCTTGTCGCTGTTCCTGACCCTGTTCGTGATGGGCCCGACCTTCGACCAGGTCTACGCCAAGGCCTGGGTGCCGTTCTCCGACGACAAGATCACGCTGCAGCAGGCGGTGGACGAGGCCAGCAAGCCGATGAAGGCTTTCATGCTGCGCCAGACCCGGGAGAAGGACCTGGCCTTCTTCATCGAGATTTCCCAATCGGAAAAGCCGCAGACCAAGGCCGACGTGTCGATGAAGACTCTGGTGCCGGCCTATGTGATCAGCGAGCTGAAAACCGCGTTCCAGATCGGCTTCATGGTGTTCATTCCCTTCCTGATCATCGATCTGGTGGTGGCCAGCATTCTGATGGCGATGGGCATGATGATGGTGTCGCCGGTGACGATATCGTTGCCGTTCAAACTGATGCTGTTCGTGCTGGTGGACGGTTGGACCTTGCTGATGGGCTCGCTGGTGCAGAGCTTCTATACTGGCTGAGGGCGAATTTATGTTATTGCAGCCATTATGCGCCGCCGATTTGCCGGCCTGCCACGCGGTGTTTCTCGACAGCGTCTGGGCATTGGCTGGCGCCTTGTATAGCGAGCGGCAATGCGAGGCCTGGGCGCCGCGAGGGCCGTGGACTGCAGAGCTGGCGCAAGGCTGGGGGGCGCGTCTGGCGAGATCGTGGGGTTGCGGTTGGCAGGCGGACGACGGTCGATTGGCGGGCTTCGCCTGGTTATGCCATGACGGCGAATTCGACATGCTGTTTGTCGCGCCCTGGGCGCAACGCCGCGGCGGAGGCGGCCGGATGCTGGCGGAGCTGGAGGCTCAGGCGAGCGCCGCCGGAGTGGTTGCGCTGCATGCGTGGGCCAGCGCTGCGTCCCGTCCGGTATTCGAGCGGGCCGGCTATCGGGTGTTGCGACCCAATCGCGTGCTCCGCCAGGGGGTGACGCTGGATAATTATTTGTTGAGCAAAGGCGGTTGGCAAGAGCCGGCGGCGGTGGGCGATCGGGAGGGGAAATGAGTCCGGAGCTGATCATCAATATCGTGCAGAACGCGCTGTACATCCTGATCATCGTCGCGGCGCCGGTGTTGTTGGTGTCGCTGCTGGTGGGGCTGCTGGTCAGCGTGCTGCAGGCGGCGACCCAGATCAACGAAATGACGCTGACCTTCATTCCCAAGCTGCTGGCGATGTTCCTGGTGCTGGTGCTGGCCGGGCCGTGGATGCTGAACACGCTGATCGAGTACACCACGCGGCTGTTCCAGAGCATTCCGCACGTGATCGGCTGATGCTGAGCATTTCCGACGCGCAGATCAACGCGCTGGTGGCCATGTTCGTCTGGCCGTTCGCGCGCATCGTCGGCCTGCTGCTGGTGGAGCCGGTGTTCGCCTATCGCGGCGTGCCGCGCCGCTTCAAGGCCGGCTTCGCGCTGATCCTCACCGTGATGCTGGCGCCCTTGCTGCCGCCGCTGCCGGTGGTGCCGCTGGTGTCGGCGGAGGGCATCGCCATCCTGCTGCAACAGCTGCTGATCGGCCTGGCGATGGGCTTTGTCATGCGCATCGTGATTTCCGCGGTGGAAGTGGCGGGCTTCATCATGGGCTCGCAAACCGGCCTGGGTTTCGCCATGTTCTTCGACCCGATGCACTCGGCCCAGGTGCCGGTGGTGTCGCAGCTGCTGACCTTGTTCACCTTCCTGCTGTTCCTGGCCTTCGACGGCCACCAAGTGGTGTTGTCCACGCTGGTGGAAAGCTATCGGGTGCTGCCGATAGGCATGAGCATGCCGGACCAGGGCATCAAGGCGCTGGCCTTGTGGGGCGGCCATCTGATCGAGTGGGGCGTCTGGCTGGCGATGCCGGTGATCGCGGCCCTGCTGATCACCAACCTGGCGATCGGGGTGATGACCCGCGCCGCGCCGCAGTTCAACATCTTCACCTTCGGTTTTCCGCTGACCCTGATGATAGGTTTCATCAGCATCTACCTGACCTTGCCGATGATGGTGCCGGTGCTGGAGCAGATGTACCAGGCCGGTTTCGAGATGATGCTGGCCATGCTCAAGGCCAAGTAGGCGGCCGCCATTCCTGTCCAGATTCAAGTTCTGCTAAAATAAGCGCCAATTTTGACTGAAAGGTCCGCAGTGGACCGGACAACAGACAGAGGCAACTATGGCAGGTCACAGTAAATGGGCTAACATCCAGCACCGCAAGGGTCGTCAGGATGCCAAACGTGGCAAGATCTTTACCCGCTTGATCAAGGAAATCACCGTTGCGGCCAAGATGGGCGGCGGGGACACCAATATGAACCCGCGCCTGCGGCTGGCGGTGGACAAGGCCAAGGCCGAGTCCATGCCCAAGGACAATATCGAGAACGCGATCAAGCGCGGCACCGGCCAGCTGGACGGCGTCGATTACGTCGAATGCCGCTACGAGGGCTACGGCATCGGCGGCGCGGCGGTGATGGTGGACTGTCTGACCGACAACAAGACCCGCACCGTGGCCGATGTGCGCCACGCCTTCTCCAAATACGGCGGCAATATGGGCACCGACGGCTGCGTGGCCTTCCAGTTCAGCCATTGCGGCTATCTGGTGTTCGCGCCGGGCGTGGACGAGGACGCCTTGATGGAGGCCGCGCTGGAAAGCGGCGCCGAGGACGTGGTCGCCAACGACGACGGCTCCATCGAAGTGATCACCGGGCCGTATGAATTCTCCGACGTCAAGGACGCGCTGGAAGCCAAGGGCTTCAAGGCGGAGATGGGCGAAGTGACGATGAAGCCGCAGAACGAGACCGAGTTGTCCGGCGACGACGCCGCGCGCATGCAAAAGCTGCTGGACGCGCTGGAAGACCTGGACGACGTGCAGGACGTCTACACCTCCGCGGTGCTGGACGAGTGAGATCGTAAACGACTTCCATGCGCCGCCGCGGCGGCTGGAAAACAAAAGCTCCCCTAGGGGAGCTTTTTTGCGTTTGGGCGACGCGGCGGGTCGTGTAGTTGCTTCGCTACATCGAAGCGCGTCCGGCGTCAAGCGCCGCCGGCGGGTCGGGCGCGGATTGTTGCATTTGCCGACAGATTGAGTTTATCGCTTCCGGCGCGGGGGCGGCTCTGCTATAAAGCGTCAGCTGATTACGTTTTAGCAATTGACGCCGCCGCGCGGGCCGCGGCGTCGCGTGATAACGATGAGGAAATTATGACCCGGGTCCTGGTAGTGGGCAGTGTCAATATGGATCTGGTGGTGGAGGCGGAGCGCTATCCACGGCTGGGTGAAACCTTGTTTGGCAAGCGCTTTGCGTCCTATCCGGGCGGCAAGGGCGCCAACCAGGCGGTGGCCGCCGCGCGGCTGGGCGCGCAAGTGAGCTTGCTGGGCTGCGTGGGCCGCGACATGTTCGGCTCCCAGCTCAAGGACACGCTGCGGGCCGAGGGCGTGGACATCGGCCGCCTGCGCGAGGCGGACGTGGCCACCGGCCTGGCGACGATCACCCTGGCCGAGGGCGACAACGCCATCGTGGTGGTGCCAGGCGCCAATGAGGAGCTGTTGCCGCAGCATCTGGACGAGGACGAGCAGGCCTTCCGCGACGCCGACGTGGTGCTGGCGCAGATGGAGGTGCCGCTGGCCACGGTGGAGCGCGCGGCCGAGCTGGCGCAGCGCCACGGCAAGCCTTTCCTGCTGAATCCGGCGCCGGCCCGCCCCTTGCCGTCCAGCCTGCTGCAACGGACCGCCTTGCTGACGCCGAACGAACATGAACTGGCGCAGGCGCTGGACGAGGGCGGCGGCGACTGGCAGGCGCTGATGCGCAAACTGCCGGGACGAGTGGCGATGACGCGCGGCAAGGACGGCGCTTATTTCTGCCGGCCCGACGGCAGCCTGCATCACCAGGCCGGCTTCGCCGTGTCCGCGGTGGACACCACCGGCGCCGGCGACACCTTCAACGGCGCGCTGGCCGCGTTCTGGCCGCAGGGCGTCGAGGCGGCGATGGCGCTGGCCTGCGCCGCGGCCGCGCTGTCGGTGACCCGAGCGGGCGCGCAAAGCGGCATGCCGACGCTGGCGGCCTTGCAAACCATGTTGAAGGAGCGGGCATGAAGCGGCTGGGGCATCTGAACCGCGACATCGCGCGGGTGTTGGCCGGCATGGGCCACACCGACAGCCTGGTGATCGCCGATTGCGGCTTGCCGATCCCGCCCGGGGTCGAGTGCATAGACCTGAGCCTGCGCCTGGGCGTGCCGGAGTTTCCCAGCGTGCTGGATTCCATCCTGGCGGACTTCAAGGCGGAGCGGGCCTTGTTCGCCGCCGAATGCCTGCAGCACAGTCCGGCGGTGGAAGTGCTGGCCAAGGATATGGCCGCGCACGGCGTGGCGGTGGACTATGTGCCGCACGAGGAGTTCAAGCGCCGCTGCCGCGAGGCCAAGGCGGTGATCCGCACCGGCGAATGCACGCCCTACGCCAATGTGATCCTGTATTCCGGCGTGATCTTTTGAAGGAGCGGGCGATGAAGGTAAGCATGCGCGGCATCAGCAAGGCCTTTGGTCCGGTCAAGGTGCTGGAGACGGTGGATTTCACCACGACGGGCGGCGAAGTGCATGCCCTGATGGGCGAGAACGGCGCGGGCAAATCAACCTTGATGAAGATTCTGTCCGGCGTCCACCAGGCAGACGCCGGGGAAATCCTGCTCGACGACCAGCCGGCGACGATACGCTCCACCCGCGACGCCGAGGCGCACGGCATCGCCATCATTCACCAGGAACTGAACCTGATTCCGCAGCTGTCGGTGATGGAGAACCTGTTTCTGGGGCGCGAGCGCGAGCACAGCCGCTTCGGCGTGATCAAGCGCGCCGGCATGCGGCGCGAAGCGAGCCAGATCTTGCAGCAGCTGGGCGCCGGCCAGATCGACCCCGAGCAGGAGGCAGGCCAGCTGTCCATCGGCCAGCAGCAGATGGTGGAAATCGCCAAGGCGATGTCCTTGAACGCCAAGGTGCTGATCATGGACGAGCCGACCGCTGCCCTGACCGAGCGCGAGATCGAGGCGCTGTTCGTCTTCATGGAGCGGCTCAAGCAGCGCGGCGTGGCGATTGTCTACGTGTCGCACCGGATGGAGGAGATTTTCCGCGTCTGCGACAAGATCAGCGTGCTGCGCGACGGCCGTTTCGTCGGCGAGCGCCAGATCGCCGCCACCGATTTCGACGAGGTGGTGAGGCTGATGGTGGGCCGCGAGATCGGCGACCGTTTTCCCAAGCGCGCGTCCGCGCCCGGCGCGGTGAGATTGGAAGTGGAGCGTCTGGCCGACGACGGCCGCATCCGGGACATCGGCTTCGACGTCCGCGCCGGCGAGGTGCTGGGCGTGGCCGGCTTGATGGGCGCCGGCCGCAGCGAGATTCTCAATGTGTTGTTCGGCGTCCGGCCTCGTCGGCAGGGGCGGGTGCGGCTGGACGGGGCTGAGCTGGACGTCCGCCGGCCCGGCGACGCCATCGCCGCCGGCATCGCCTACGTCACCGAAGACCGCAAGAGCCAGGGCCTGGTGCTGGGCATGTCGGTGCGCGAGAACGCCACCCTGGTGCATCTGCGCCGCCACGCGCGGCTGGGCGTGGTGAATCATCGCTCCGAGAACGAAGAGGCGCGGCGGCTGATCGAGCAATTGCGCATCCGCACCCGCGACGCCGAGCTGGACGTCAAATCCTTGTCCGGCGGCAACCAACAGAAGGTGGTGTTCGCCAAGTGGCTGGCGGAGCCACCCAAGCTGCTGCTGCTGGACGAGCCGACGCGCGGCGTCGACGTGGGCGGCAAGGCCGAGATCTACCACATCATCAATCAACTGGCCGCCGCCGGCGTGGCCATCGTCATGGTGTCGTCGGAGTTGCCGGAAGTGATGGCGATGAGCGACCGCATTCTGGTGATACACGAGGGCCGCCGGGCCGGGCTGTTCGAAGCCGCTTCGGCGACACAGGAAGACATCATGGCCGCGGCGGCCGGCGCCGCCGAGACGGCGGCGCGCTGACAGGCCCCGCCGTGAATCAGGAACCGCCCGCCTGGGCGCAAGCAAGGGAAACGACAAGCAAGATGACCCCGCAACACAAAGCTACGCTGCAAAAACTCGGGCCTTTCATCGCCCTGCTGGCGATCTGCGCCGGCCTGTCGGTGATGAGCGCCGACTTCCTGACCATGGGCAATCTGCTCAATGTGATGCGTCAGGTGTCGATCAACGCCTTGATCGCCTTCGGCATGACCCTGGTCATCCTGCTGGGCGGCATCGACCTGTCGGTGGGCTCCATCCTGGCGCTGTCGTCGGTGCTGACCGCGATGCTGCTGCAGGCCGGCGTCGATCCCATGCTGGCCACGCTGCTGGGCATCCTGTCCGGCGCGCTGATGGGCTGCTGCAACGGTCTGGTGATCAGCAAGGGCAAGGTGGCGCCCTTCATCGCCACGCTGGCGTCGATGACCATTCTGCGCGGCCTGTCGCTGGTGGCGTCCAACGGCAGCCCGATCACCGGTTTCGGCAGCGATGCCTTCTCCATGCTGGGCGGCGGCTATGTGGCCGGCGTGGTGCCGGTGCCGGTGGTGTGGATGCTGCTGATGTTCGCCGGCTTCTGGTTCATGCTGAAGAAGACCGTGTTCGGCCGCCATGTCTACGCCACCGGCGGCAACGAGGAGTCCGCGCGCCTGTCCGGCGTCCGGGTGGATCAGGTCAAGATCTGGGTCTACACCCTGTCCGGCGCGCTGTCGGCGATGGCCGGCGTGGTGCTGACCTCGCGGCTGAATTCGGCGCAGCCCACCGCCGGCGCCGGCTACGAGCTGGACGCCATCGCCGCGGTGGTGCTGGGCGGCACCAGTTTGACCGGCGGCCGCGGCTGGATCGTCGGCACGCTGATCGGCGCCTTGTTGATCGGGGTGTTGAACAACGGCCTTAATCTGCTGGGCGTATCTTCGTTCTATCAGCAGGTGATCAAGGGCGTGGTGATTCTGCTGGCGGTGCTGTTGGACCGCAGCGGCAAGAAGTAAGCAGGTTTTCACGATCTCGCGAAGCAGATCGTGAGCAGGTTCAGAGCGCGGCCCGCCGACGGCGGGACAACAGCGCGAGCGACCACAACACTAGGGGAGTTTCAATATGCAGCGCTTTCATCACACTAGGGGGAGTTCCGGTATGCAACGCTTAATCAAGCCTTTGGTTTTCAGTGTCATCGCGGCCAGTCTGATCGCCTGCACCAAACAGGGTCCGGCCGACGGAGCGTCGGCCGGCGCCAGCGCGCCGGCAGCGGCCGGCCAGCAGCCGGTGGTGGGCCTGGCGGTGTCCACGCTGAACAATCCGTTCTTTGTGTCGCTGCGCAAGGGCGCCGAGGACGAAGCCGCCAAGGCGGGCGTCCGTCTGATTACCGTGGACGCCCAGGACGATTCCGCCAAGCAGCAGGCCAGCGTGGAGGATCTGATCCAGAAAAAGGTGAACGTGATCCTGATCAACCCCACCGATTCCTCGGCCGTGGCCAATGTGGTGAAAGAGGCGGTGGGCAAGGGCATCAAGGTGGTGTCGCTGGACCGCAGCGTCAACGGCGCCGAGGTCAGCGCCCACATCGCCTCCGACAATGTGGCCGGCGGCAAGATGGCGGCCGAGTTCCTGTTGGCCAAGTTGGGCGGCAAGGGCCGACTGGTGGAGCTGGAGGGCATTCCCGGCTCTTCCGCCGCCCGCGAACGCGGCCAGGGTTTCCACGCGGTGACGGACGGCAAGGCCGAGGTCAAGGTGGTGGCCAAGCAGCCGGCCGATTTCGACCGCGCCAAGGGCCTGTCGGTGATGGAGAACATCCTGCAGGGCAATAAGGACGTGCAGGGCGTGTTCGCCCACAACGACGAGATGGCGCTGGGCGCGCTGAAGGCGATACAGGCCGCCGGCCTGAAGAACGTCGCGGTGGTGGGCTTCGACGCCACCGCCGACGCGGTGGCCTCGGTCAAGGCCGGCGGCCTGGCCGCCACCGTGCAGCAGCAGCCGGAGCTGATCGGCCAGTACGGCGTGCAGACCGCCAAGAAGCTGATCGACGGCCAGCAGGTGGAGAAATTCATCCCGGTGCCTTTGAATCTGGTCAAGCAGTAAGCCTGGGAGGCCGCCGTCGCTCTGGCGACGCCGGCCCGCTTGAGGTAAGGTGGCCAGCAATCGGCGGCCCCGTCCCGCGCTTGCGCAGGCCGGGGCTGTTTTGCAATCGAGTTTCGAGCGGCCGGCACGGCGCCGCCGCATGAGGAATAGGCTGTCGATGAGCGGCTACAAGCGTTTGACCATAGACGACATCGCCGAACTGGCCGGCGTGTCGCGCACCACCGCCAGCATGGTGCTCAACGGCCATGCCGAGCGTTACCGCATTTCCCGGGCCACGGTGGAACGCGTGGAGAAGGTGGCGCGAGAACAGCATTTCAACCCGTCGCAGTCGGCGCGCTCCTTGCGCTCGCGGCGCAGCAATTCGGTGGGGCTGGTGATTCCGGACCTGACCAACTCCGCGCACGCGGCGCTGGCCCAGGCGATGGAAGAGCTGTGCCGGCAGCGCGATTACCAGATGCTGCTGGTGACCAGCGACGAGGATCCGCGGCGCGAGGCCGAGGTGATGGCCCATCTGGCGGCGCGGCAGGTGGACGCAATGATCGTGGTGCCGTGCACACACGAGGCCAAGCCCTATCAGAAATGGGTGCGCAGGCTGCCGCTGGTCTTCGTCGACCGCCGGGTGGACGGCAGCGGCATTCCGTCGGTGGTGACCGACGGCTGCGCCAGCGTGGAGCGCTTGGTGGGCGACGCGCTGGAGCAGGGCGTGTCCGAAGTGGTGTTCTTCGGCGGCCAGGCCGAGCTGTCGCCCAGCCGCGATCGCCTGCAAGGCTATCGCCAGGCGCTGGCGCGTCACGGGGTGGAGGAAAAGCCGGGCTGGGTCTGCCATCGCGATTACCTGCGCCGCTCCGGCTTCGAGCTGATGCAGCAATGGCGGCAACAGCATCAACGGCTGCCGCAGGCGCTGTTCACCGCCTCGGTGTCGCTGCTGGAGGGCGCGCTGGCCTTCCTCAATCAGCACTGCGGCCTGGCCAACGCGCCGCTGCGCCTGCTGACCTTCGACGATCACTCCTTGCTGGACTGCCTGCCGCTGCGCGTCGACGCCATCGTGCAGGACAGCCGCGAAATGGCGGCGCGCAGCCTGGATCTGGCGCTGGCCTTGCTGGAAGGGCAGACCCTGGCCGAGCCGGAGTCGCTGGTGCCGGCCAGCCTGCACCGGCGCTGGCCGGATTAGGGCCTGTCAGCCCAGGCTTCCTCCCGGCTGAAAAACAAAGGCCAACAGACCCTGGGGTTTGCTGCCGCTTCGCCAGCCGGCGTACAATAGCCGTTTTACGTTTTCGAGCCTGAGTCACCATGATCCGTACCCGTTTCGCTCCCAGCCCCACCGGTTATCTGCATATCGGCGGCGTGCGCACCGCGCTGTTTTCCTGGGCTTACGCCCGCAAGAACAAGGGCGTGTTCGTGCTTCGCATCGAAGACACCGATCTGGAGCGTTCGACGCCGGAATCGGTGAAGGCGATTCTGGACGGCATGCACTGGGTGGGCCTGGACTACGACGAAGGTCCGTTTTATCAGACTCATCGCTTCGACCGCTACAAGGACGTGATCCAGCAACTGCTGGCCTCCGGCCACGCCTATCTGTGCTATTGCAGCAAGGACGAGCTGGAAACCATGCGCGCCGAGCAGGAAGCGCGCGGCGAGAAGCCGCGCTACGACCGCCGCTGGCGCCCGGAAGCCGGCAAGACCCTGCCGGCGATCCCGGCGGACGTGACCCCGGTGGTGCGTTTCAAGACGCCGCTGGACGGCGTGGTGGCCTGGGACGACGCGGTCAAGGGCCGCATCGAGATCGCCAACCAGGAGCTGGACGATCTGATCATCGCCCGTCCGGACGGCAGCCCGACCTATAACTTCTGCGTGGTGGTGGACGATTGGGACATGCAGATCACCCACGTGATTCGCGGCGACGACCACGTCAACAACACGCCGCGCCAGATCAATATCCTGAAGGCGCTGAACGCGCCGCTGCCGGTGTACGGCCATCTGCCGATGATCCTCAACGAGGACGGCCAGAAGATGTCCAAGCGCCGCGACGCGGTCAGCGTGGTGGACTACGCCGACAAGGGCATTCTGCCGGAGGCGCTGCTCAACTACCTGGCGCGCCTGGGCTGGGGACACGGCGACGACGAGTTCTTCAGCATGGAGCAGTTCGTCGAGTGGTTCAGCCTGGAGGCGGTGAGCGCGTCCGCCAGCCGCTTCAACCATGAAAAATTCATGTGGCTGAACGCCCAGCACATCAAGACCGCCGACAACGGCCGTCTGGCCGAGCTGATCGCGCCGCGTCTGGCCGCCGCCGGCGTCGAGCTGGCCGGCGGGCCGGCCATCGAAGAGGTGATCGCCCTGGTCAAGGAGCGGGTGCAGGACTTGAACGCGCTGGCGCTGGAAGTGGATTATTTCTACCGCAAGCGCGAAGCCGCCGCGGCCGACGTGGACAAGCATCTGTCCGACGACAGCGTGGCGCGCATGGGCCGTTTCGCCGACAAGCTGGCGGCGCTGGACGCCTGGTCCGCGGAAGCCATCCACGAACTGTTCAAGCCTTTCTGCGCGGAAGAGGGCATCAAGATGGGCCAACTGGGCATGCCGCTGCGCGTGCTGGTGTGCGGCACCACCCAGACTCCGTCGGTGGACGCGGTGCTGGCCCTGATCGGCAAGGATGAAGTGCTGCGCCGCCTGCGCGGCTGAGCGCCGCTTCAAGCGCGCGTCCTCGGCCGCAACGCCTTGCCTCGCTTTTGCTGGCGAGGCTTTGGGCCGGCGCTGAGCCGGCCCGAGGACTTAAGGCAAAGCGCCCCGCAAGTTTTGGTTTGCGGGGCGCTTTGTTTTGCGGCGGGCGGCGAGCCCGTTCATTGCTTGTCGCGCAAGGGCTGGGCGCGGCGGCCAGGCTTGCGGGAGGCTTGCGTGTTGCGCGCGCTCCGCTTTTTCCGCCGCAAAGCCCTGTCCCGTCCCGGCTCGTCAGGCCGGGAACCGCCCTCAGGCCAGCGCCGGCTCCGCGCTGACGCGCGCGCAAGCCTCAGGCGTGGGCTGGCTCATATAATGATCCAGCAGCAAGCGCATATAGCGGTGGCTCTGGCAGATCGCGTGACGCAACTCGGCCACTTGCCGCGCGCTTGGGTCTTCGCCCACCAGGGTGACGATGATTTCCAGCGCCTCCCACGGGTGTTCGTCGTCGTAATGCGCGTGCAGCGCCAGCCACTTCATCGCCTTGGCGCGCTTTTCCTTGGGGAATTGCCGGGCGTAGTCCTCCTTGGAGCAGACGGCGGCGCACCATTCTCCGGTGGCGCCTTCGATCGCGTAATTGGTGGCCGCCATCGCCACCTCCAGCGACTCGCGCTCGCAGACCTGATGGCACCAGTGGCTGAGGCTCAGCGTCTCCAGCGCCTGAGGGTTGCGCAGCAGGCTGTCGGCGTCCACGCCGGACGCGGCCGCCCATTGCACCCAGTGGTCGGCGTGGTTCTGCTCCACCCGGATGTTGCGGATCAGGTAGCGGCGCGCCATATCGTGGCCGCGGTGCTGGCCGTAGCGCACTTTCAACAGGTTTTTGGCCATGTATTGCGGAAACTGTTCGATCACCGGCCAGCCGCCGCGCAGAAAAGCCTGATGGATGGCGGCGGGCAGCACGCCGTCGCGCATCTGCCGGAACAACTCGTGCTCCACCACTTGGCGTTTGAAGGCGTCGCAGTGGCGCACCAGTTCCCGTGTCCATTCCGGATAACTGTGGAGGTCCATCAGCGGGCCGCTCCTGACAAAACCGATCTCTTTACTCATCGTGTCCCCTTTCCTTAGAAGCAAAGCCGGGCCAAGCCGGCCAGACGCGGCGGCCTGCCGGCCGCCCTGATCCGGCCTGACGACCAGGCCGGTAGCCTATTGCTGCCGCATTCGGCGGTCGCCGCGCGCATGGCGGAAGCCGAAGGGCTCCGGCCGGCTCAGGTGAAAGCCCTGGGCGTAGTCCACGCCCAGCTTGCGCAGTTCGGCCACGATCTCGGGCGTGTCGACGAATTCGGCGATGGTGCGCTTGCCGGTGACGTGGCCGATGTGGTTGATCATTTCCACCATGGCGTGGTCTATCGGGTCCGTCGCCATCTCGCGGACGAAGCTGCCGTCGATTTTCAGGAAATCCACCGGCAAGTGTTTCAGGTAGGCGAAGGAGGACATGCCGGTGCCGAAGTCGTCCAGCGAGAACAGACAGCCGATCCGGCGCAGTTCGTGGATCAGCCGCTGCGCGGCCTCCAGGTTGGCGATGGCGTTGGTCTCGGTGATTTCGAAGCAGATCAGCTCCGGCGGCACGCCGCTGCGCTGGAACTGCTGCTGCACGAAGGCGAGGAAGCCGTCGTCGCACAAGGTGGAACCGGACAGATTGATCGCGCAGTGCCGGATGTCCTGATTACCGGCGCGGCGCAGCAGCGCCAGCTCCTGGAACACCTTCTCCACCACGATGCGGTCGATTTCCGTCATCAGTCCGTAGCGCTCCGCGATCGGCACGAACAAGCCCGGAGGCACCTGGCTGCCGTCGTCGGCGTTGAGGCGCAGCAAGACCTCGACATAGCGGCCGCGTTCAGGGTGGGCGGCCAGAGGGACGATGTCCTGGGCGTACAGGGTGAAGCTGTCGTCGCGCAGCGCCTGGCGCAGCCGCTGCACCCAGTCCATCTCGTGGAAGCGCGCCGACACTTCTGAATTGTGCGGGATGTGCAATTGGATGCGATTGCGGCCTTTTTCCTTGGCCATATAGCAGGCGATGTCGGCGGAACGCATCACCTCGGCCAGCGAGGTGTCGGCGTCGGACACGCAGACCAGGCCGATGCTGGCGCTGATGGAGAAGTGGTTGCCCTCCCATTGGAAGCTGCATTCCATGATGGCCTGGCGCAGATTGTTGGCCTTGGCGATGGCGGATTCGACCGAGCTGTTGCCGAGCAGCACGCCGAATTCGTCGCCGCCCAGCCGCGCCAGCGTGTCCGAGGCGCGCAGGCGCCGCGCCACCGAGCGGCTGATCTGGCACAGCAGTTCGTCGCCGGCGGCGTGGCCGTAGGTGTCGTTGATCAGCTTGAACTGGTCCAGGTCGATGAACATCAGCGCCAGCGACGTCTCGGCCTGGCCCAGCTGCTTGATCGCCTTGATGGCGCGGGTTTCGAACTCCCGGCGGTTGACCAGGCCGGTCAGCGCGTCGTGGCTGGCCTGCCAGGACAGCTCGTTGATGTATTGCTGTTCCGCGGTGTTGTCGTGCAGCACCAGCACGATGCCGTACTGCTCGCCGTGGCGGTCGCGTATCGGCGCGGCCACCAGGCTGACCTGCAGCGGAATCGCGTTGTGGCGCAGCATGTTCAGCTTGGGATAGGTGCGGCGGCTGTCGTCCTGGCGGCACAGTTCGGCGAAGCTCAGCGCGCAGTCGGTTTCCTGGCCCTGTTTGATCAGGCTGAGCAGTTCGTCGAAGTGCAGGCCCAGGCTTTCCGTTTCCAGATGGCTCAGCAGGTGCTTGGCGCTGTGGTTCAGATAAATCACCGCGCCCTGCATGTTCAGGGTGATCACCGCGTCGCCTATCGATTGCAGCGTGATCTCGGCGCGCTGCTGTTCCGCCTGCAAGGCGGCCTTGTAATTGTCCGAGGCCTGGATCAGCCGGCGGATCTGCAAAATGGTCAGCAGCACCAGCAGCATCCCGGCGATCAGGTTGGCGCTCCACACCGCCTGGCTCACCTCGCGGGAGGCGTTGCCCAGCACGCGGGAAAAGCCCTGGGCCGGCGCCTTCACCGCCTCGTTGATCTCGGCGATCTGCGAGGTGAGGGCGGTCTTCTCGGCCTGGCTCAGCGAGCCGTCGGCGTACCCCTGGCGCAACTGCTCGCCTATGGTCTGAATTTCCTGCAGGTAGTAATCGCCGATTTTCCAGTAGCGAATGGCCTCGGCCAGATAGCTGACGCGGTGGAACCACAGATAGGCGCGGATGATGTTTTCAATGTCGTCGGGGTGGTTGCCACCGTCCAGAAAGCCTTGGCGCGCGGTGTCCAGGTCCGGCGGCTTGCGGTCCAGCGCCAGCCGGGCCCGGTGGTCGCCCAGCTGGATGGAGATCGCCAGCCGGTAGCGTTGGAAATCGTGGTCGGAGCCGGTCTGGGCGTAGCGGGTCAGGTGGTAGATGGAGTCCTTCTGCGCTTTCGACCACAAGCCTTCGCCCGCCACGTAAGCGCGGGCGGTGGACACCACGTAGAGGCTGAACGCGCTTAGCGCCACCTGCATGACGACAATGAGCAGGAAGGGCAGCACGACAAAGAGCAACTGTCGGTTGGCGGTATTCGACCTCATGGCGGTTCCGGCTGATGAATATGGTAACTATGCGGCTAATGGTCCCCATCAAGCGCCGTCGACGACATCGCCGGCCTGTGCGTCGGGCCGGCGTCGCGGTTGATTCCGGAGCCTGCCTGTCGCGGCGCGCCCGCCGACGGGCGGAAGTTCACCGGTCTATGTGCTGGTGTATGGCGTTTTTATCATCCCATTCGAAATTATTCAATGTTTTTGACAACTATATCGAATGTTTATTTTAGATGGGAAGGTTTGATAATAAATGAATAGCCTAATTTCCCTGGACTTGCCGTTGGCGTGACGGCGCCGCGGGGAGGGCTGCGCGCGTTTGCGGGCGGCCGCGTCGCGTCTTGTCGACGCGCAGCGGGCATGGAAGCGCCGCTTTGAACAGGCTCTTACATCGAGGCGGCGTCGCGCGAGGCCTGATCGTAGAGGCCGGCCAGCATGCGCAGCAGTTGGGCGTTGTCGCCGATGTCGGCCTGCTGGCCGCCGTTGTCGATCAGCGCGTTGATCAGGCATTGCTCGCGCACGTCGCGGTAGCGCTGGCACAGTTCGACGCCGGCGGGGGTGGTGGCGAACAAGGCCTCCTTGCCCACCTTTTCGCTGCCGACATAGCCCATCTTCACCAGCTTCTTCAAGGCGTAGGACACCACGTGGGTGTCTTCGATGTTCAGCACGAAACAGATGTCCGCCAGTTTCTTGCTGCGGCCGCGGTGGTTGACGTGATGCAGCAGCGACACCTCCATCGCGGTCATGTCGGTTTCTCCCGCGGCCGCCATGCAGCGGATCATCCAACGGTTGAAAGCGTTGTTGGCCACGATCAGGCCGAATTCGAACTCGGACAATTCGGCGCAACGCTCGGAAACCAGGTGCGAGGAGGAGACGATGTTGCGTTGAGAGCTCATGGGAGGGCCTGGAGACGGGGTGGCTGGCCGGCCAGTATAGCAAAACGTCATTTGCGCTGGACATCGCCAACAAATGCAAATAATTTATATATGTTTTATCTGCAAAATAATAACCGAGCGCCGCGAGGCGGACGGCTGCAAAGGGAGGATGGCTTGGCATCGAACTCAACGCGCTATTACCTGCTGGGCGAGCGCGCCGCCGTGCTGGAGAGCGTCAGGCCGGCCGATCTGGCGTGCCAGCGCCGCATCTGGTGGCTGGCGCAGACGCTGACGGGCGCGGCCGGGCTGATCGACGTGGTGCCCGGCATGAACAACCTCACCTTGATCTTCGATCCGGACGCCGACGACGGCGAGGCTTGGCTGGAGCGCCTGCGCCGCGGCTGGACGCAGGCGGAGGAGGCCGAGCCGCGTGTGCGGCGGGTGGAGGTGCCGGTGCGCTACGGCGGCCGCCACGGGCCGGACCTGGCCGCGGTGGCGGCGCACGCCGGCCTGAGCGAAGAGGCCGTCGTCGCCGCGCATGCCTCGGTCGACTACGTGGTGTATTTCCTCGGTTTTCAGCCCGGCTTCGCCTATCTGGGCGGCCTGCCGGAACGTCTGGCCACGCCGCGGCGCGCCGAGCCCAGGCTGGCGGTGCCGGCCGGCTCGGTGGGCATAGGCGGCGCTCAGACCGGCATTTATCCGGCGGTCAGCCCCGGCGGCTGGCAGATCATCGGCCGCACCGAACTGACGTTGTTCGATCCGCGCCGCGAGCAACCGTCCTTGCTGCTGCCTGGCGACAGCGTGCGCTTCGCGCCGCGGGAGAGCGGCGATGATTGAAATCACGCAGCCGGGCATTCAGAGCACGGTGCAGGACCTGGGCCGGCATGGCTTGCGCCACCTCGGCGTGGCGCAGTGCGGCGCGCTGGACGCGCCGGCGCTGATCATGGCCAACCGTTTGTTGGGCAATGCCGCGGACGCGGCCGGCATCGAAGTGGCTCTGGGGCCGTTTGGCGCGCGCTTTCTGCGCGATGGCTGGTTCGCGCTGATGGGCGCGGATTTCGGCGCGGAGCTGGACGGCGAGCCGGTGTGGAGCGGCTGGCGGTATCCGGCGCGCGCGGGCCAGCAATTGCTGCTGCGCGGCTGCCGCCACGGCATGCGCGCCTATCTCGCCCTGGCCGGCGGCATCGACGCGCCCCTGGTGCTGGGCGCGCGCGCCACCGATCTGCAAGCGGGCCTGGGCGGCTGGATGGGGCGGGCGCTGGAGGCCGGCGACCGCTTGCCGCTGGGGCCGGCGGCGCCGCTGTCCGGCCGGCTGGGCCGGCGCAATCTCGGCTGGTCGCCGCTGGTGCGCGCGCTGCCGGGGCCGGAGTGGCCGCAGTTCGCCCGGGCGGCGCGGCAGGCGTTCAGCGAGGGCGAGTGGACGGTGTCCGCGCAGAGCAACCGCATGGGCTACCGCTTGCAGGGCGAGGCGCTGACGCGCGAGGCCGCCGGCGATTTGCCTTCCCACGGGGTCTTGCCCGGCGTGGTGCAGGCGCCGCCGGGCGGCCAGCCCATCGTATTGCTGGCGGACGCGCAGGCGACCGGCGGTTATCCGCGCATCGCCTGCGTGATCGAGGCGGATTTGTGGAAGCTGGCTCAGGCGCGGCCGGGCGCCAAGCTGCGTTTCAAGATGGTGGACGCGCAACAGACAGCGGCGGCGCGCTTAAGCCTGCGCCGGCACTTGCAGGGACAGGATTGGAGCCAGACATGCAGATCGATTTGAACGCCGACATCGGCGAGGGCTGCGGCGACGACGCCGCGATCATGGATCAGGTCAGCTCGGTCAACATCGCCTGCGGCTGGCACGCGGGCGACGCCGAAACCATGTGGCGGGCGCTGCGGGACGCGATGCGGCGCGGAGTGGCGCCGGGCGCCCACCCCAGCTTTCCCGACCGCGAGCATTTCGGCCGCCGGTCGATGCCGCGCGCGCCGGAGCTGGTGTATCAGGACACTCTGTATCAGGTGGGCGCGCTGGCGGGCATGGCGCGCGCCGCCGGGACGCGGCTGCGCCATGTCAAGCCGCACGGCGCGCTGTACAACCAGGCGGCGCGCGATCCGGCGCTGGCCGACGCCGTTGCCCGCGCGGTGAGGGATTTCGATCCCGAACTGCGGCTGGTCGGCCTGGCCGGCGGCGAATCCGGCCGCGCCGCGCGGCGTCACGGTCTGCAAGCGATAGAAGAAGTGTTCGCCGATCGCGCCTATCTGGCCGACGGCAGCCTGGCGCCGCGCGGAACGCCGGGCGCGGTGATCGAAGACGCGGAGCAGGCTTTGCGCCAGACGCTGGATCTGGTGTTGCGCGGGCGCGTGGCTTGCCTGGACGGCGGCGAGCTGGAGATTCGCGCCGACAGCGTTTGCCTGCACGGAGACGGCGCGCACGCGCTGCAATTCGCGCGGCTGCTGCGCCGGCGCCTGGAACAGGAGGGCGTGAGCATCGTCGCCTTGTGAGTTTTACCCGGAAACGAGAGCCGCCCGCAGGCGGCCATTTCCATCATACAAAGGAGAAACTGCATGGATCTTGCATCCTATCTGCCCCTGGTGGGCATTCCCGTCGTGGTGGCGGGCTTCGCCTTGCGCTTCAATCCGCTGCTGGTGGTCACCGCCGCCGGCCTGGCGACCGGTTTGGCGGTCGGCATGGATGTGGGCGCGCTGCTGGAAACCTTCGGCGAGAAATTCCTCAATAGTCGCCAATTGGCCACCTTCATCCTGATTCTGCCGGTGATAGGCCTGCTGGAGCGCTACGGCCTGAAAGAACGCGCCCAGCAATGGATAGCCGGCATCCGGAGCGCCACCACCGCGCGCATTCTGATGCTGTACTTCGTGGTGCGCGAGCTGACCGCGGCGCTGGGCCTGATCAATCTGGGCGGCCATGCTCAAACCGTGCGCCCCTTGCTGGCGCCGATGGCCGAGGGCGCCGCCGCCAACCAGCTGGGTGAGTTGCCGCCGGTCTTGCGCGACCGCATTCGCGCCCATGCCGCCGCCTGCGACAATATCGCGGTGTTTTTCGGCGAGGACATCTTCATCGCCTTCGGCGCGGTGTTGTTGATGGACGCCTTCCTCAAGGAAAACGGCATCGCCAATATCGAACCGCTGCACATCGGCCTGTGGGCGATTCCCACCGCCGTCTGCGCGCTGATCATCCACATGGCGCGGCTGGCGCGGCTTGACGCCCGGCTGCAACGCGATGTCGCCGCCTGGCGCGCGCAACAGGAGGCTGCGGCATGAAGACGTGGTTCAGCATTCATGATGTTTATTATCTGATCGGCATCGTGGTGATGTTGCTGGTGGGCATGACGCTGCGCGACCGCGGCAACCCCAAGCGCTACACCACCGCGCTGTTCTGGTTTCTGTTCGGCGCCACCTTCTTGTTCGGCGACTTGATGACGGCGGCCCTGGGCAAGGCGATGGCTTATCGTCTGGTGGGGCTGATCGTGATCGCGCTCGCCCTGCTGGCCGGCGCCGGCCTGCTGGCTCCGGGCAGCTATGCCCAAAGCGGCGAGCAGCAGCGGCGGGACGCCGCCAGCCGCCTGGGCAACAAGATCTTCCTGCCCGCCTTGCTGATTCCGTTGTTGACCGTGGCCTGCACCTTGTCGCTGAAAGGCGTCGAGATCGGCGGCGGCGCCGTGCTGGATCAGAAGCATCTGACTCTGGCCGCCCTGGCGGTGGCCTGCGTCTGCGCGGTGCTGCTGGGCTGGAAGCTGACCGGCGGCACTCCGCTGCAGGCGGTGCGCGAATCGCGCCGCCTGGTGGACGCCATCGGCTGGGCCGCCATTCTGCCGCAGATGCTGGCGATGCTGGGCGGGGTGTTCGTCGCCGCCAAGACCGGACAGGCGGTGCAGGAAGCGGTCAGCCTGTTCGTCGACCCGGGCAATCGTTTTCTGCTGGTGGCGATCTACTGTATCGGCATGGCCTTGTTCACCATGATCATGGGCAACGCCTTCGCCGCTTTTCCGGTGATGACCGCCGGCATCGCGCTGCCTTTCCTGATCGTCGGCCAGCACGCCGACGCGGCGCCGCTGGTGGCGATAGGCATGTATTCCGGTTACTGCGGCACCTTGATGACGCCGATGGCGGCCAATTTCAACATCGTGCCGGCGGCCTTGCTGGAGCTAAAGGACCGATATCTGGTGATCAAGACCCAGATTCCCACCGCGCTGGCCTTGCTGGGCGTGAACATCCTGTTGATGTATTTCATCGTGTTCCGTTGAGGAGACAGCATGAATCCGCAACAAGCCTCCGCGCTGGCGGCGTTGCCGCTGGCCGGCCTGGTTCGGGAATACCCGAACCTGCTGAGCCATTTGTTGAACGGGCCGGACGACGCGCGCGCGCCGCGCGACTTGCATCCGGTGTTTTACGGCTGCTACGACTGGCACTCCGCCGTGCACGGCTTCTGGTTGCTGGCGCGGCTGGCTCGCCGTTTCCCGGCCTTGCCGCAGCAGCGCCAGATCGCCGATTTGTTCGCCAGCCATTTCTCGCCGCCGGCCCTCCAGGAAGAGGCGGATTATTTCGCCGCGCCGGGGCGCGCCAGCTTTGAGCGGCCCTATGGCTGGGCCTGGCTGCTGGCTTTGGCGCAAGAGCTGGAGGCCTGGGATCTGCCGCAAGCCGGGCACTGGCGCGCGGCGATGCGGCCCTTGCTGGACTTGATCCGCCAGCGCTGGCTGTCGTTTCTGCCTGCGCAGGATTATCCGATCCGCAGCGGCGGGCACGCCAATACCTCTTTCGCTCTGCTGTTGAGCCTGGACTACGCCCGCGCCGCCGGCGACGCCGAGCTGGCGCGGGCGCTGGAGACGGCGGCCCGGCGTTATTTCCTGAGCGATGCGGATTATCCGGCGCGGCTGGAGCCGAGCGGCGACGATTTCCTGTCGCCCTGCCTATGCCAGGCCTTGTTGCTAAGCCGGCTGTTGCCGGCGCGGGCGTTCAGGGATTGGCTGCGCGCCTTCTTGCCGGATTTGCCGCGGAGCGGCCTCTTGCTGAGTCCGGCCCGGGTCAGCGACGGCGCGGACCCCAAGATCGGCCACCTGATCGGGTTGAATCTGAGCCGCGCCTGGTGTTTGCGCCAGTTGACGACGGCCTTGCCGCCGGACGACGCTTGGCGGCCTCTGCTGGAGCAGGGCGCGCGGGCGCATCTGGACGCCGGCCTGCCGTATGTGGTCAGCGGTCATTACACCGGCGAGCATTGGCTGGGGACTTTCGCCTTGCTGGCCTTGGACGAGGGAGAGCGTGAATGAGCAAGATCGTGTTGTTGACGGGCTTCGAGCCGTTTGGCGGCGAGAGCGTGAATCCGTCGTGGGAGGCCGCGAGCCGGCTGGACGGCGAGTCTCTGGCGGGCGCGGTGGTGGCCGCGCGGCGGCTGCCCTGCGTGTTCGGCGAGGCCTTGCACGTTTTGCGCGGCGAGATGGCGGCGTTGCGGCCGGCGCTGATCGTGGCGGTGGGGCAGGCGGGAGGACGCCCCGAGCTGTCGCTGGAGCGGGTGGCGATCAATGTCGACGACGCTCGCATCGCGGACAACGCCGGCCGGCGGCCGATAGACCGTCCGGTGGTGCCGGGCGGGCCGGCCGCTTATTTCTCCACCTTGCCTATCAAGGCGCAGGCGGCGGCGCTGCGCGAAGCCGGCATTCCGGCGGCGGTGTCGCAAAGCGCCGGCACCTTTGTCTGCAATCATGTGTTCTACGGCCTGATGCACGCCTTGGCCGGCGCGCCGGCGCGCGGCGGCTTCATCCACATTCCCTATTTGCCGGAGCAGGCCGCCGCGCATCCCGGCGCGCCCAGCATGAGCCTGGAGACGATAGTCGCCGGTCTGCGGCTGGCGCTGGAGACGGCCCTGACGGCGACGACGGACATTGTCGAGACCGGCGGGGCCACGCATTAAACAGCGTTCAGCTCTTGAGCCAGCGCAGCCATTGCCAGCTGGCGATGCCGGCCAGCGTGGCCAGCAAAGAGCCGCAGACGTGGACGGCGACGGCGGTCAGCGCCGGCAGCAGCCGTTGCTGCTGCAGCAAGGCGACGACTTCGGCGGAAAAGGTGGAGAAGGTGGTCAGGCCGCCGCAGAAGCCGGTGATCACCAGCAGCCGCCACAGCGGCGACACGCCAGGCGCGCTGGCGAAGAAGGCGACGGCCAGGCCGATGATGTAGCCGCCGATCAGATTGGCGGCCAGGGTTCCCGGCGGCAGGCTGGGCCACAGGCTGTTCAGTTTGACGCCCAGCGCCCAGCGAAGCAGCGCGCCCAGCGCGGCGCCGACGGAGATGGCGAGTAGGGTTTTCCACATGGAGCGGGTCTTGCGCGTAAGCAAAACCGTATTGTGCCGGCCATGCGCCGCCAAGTATAGGCCGGCTTTCTAGAGGATTTCGGCGATGCTGCGCGCCGCGCGCTTGGCGTCCAGGAAAATCAGGCCCAGCTTGGCTTCGCGCCGCGCGATCACGGTCAGCACCGCGTCCGGGCTGGCGTGGCTCATCAGGATGTAGCCGTGCTCGCCCTTGACCATCACTTGTTCCAGGCCGCCGCGCGCCAGCTCGCGGGCGGTGCGTTCGCCCAGCGACAGCATCGCCGCCGCCATCGCACCAACGCGGTCTTCGTCCACTTCCTGCGGCAGCAGGGCCGCCATGGTCAGGCCGTCGGCGGAAATGATGGCGGATGCTTCAATGTCGGCGGACGCGCCGTTGAGGTCGCTCAGAATGGATTTGAGCATCTGTTCACGCATGGGGTTCTCCAGGTTTGTTCAATGCGCCGGCCGCCGCGCGGCCGGGGTTCAGGCGTAGCGGCGCACCAGCAGTTCCACCAGGCCGACGAAGGCTTCGCTTTGCAGCCGCGGCTCGCCGCCTATGATCAGCGCGAAGGCCTGCTGCGCCACGTGCAAGGGGTAAAAAGCCAGTTGGCTGCGGCCGGCCGGGTCCACCGCGGCCCAGGCGGCGCTGCCCAGGTTGAGGTGGTTTTTCAGCAGCAAATGGTGTCGGCGGCTCAAGGACATCAAGTCGCCGGCCAGCGCGGCGATTTCCTCGGCGGTTTCGTGGCGGAAGCCGGCGGTGGCGTAATACAGGCCGTTGTCGTCGGCCAGCAGCGCCTGGCCGCTGCCGGACAGCGCCGCCAGCAGCTCCGGCAACTGGCTTTCCAGGTTGCCGGCGGCGGCCGGCCGCGGCTCGGCGGTGCCGTGGACGAACTCCAGCCGCTGCAAGCGGTAAAGGGTGGCCAGCGCCTGTTCCAGCTCGTCGTCGCACCACTCGCTGAGCAAGGGCTCGCTGAGCGGCACCGCATGGCCCAGCCGCAGGATGTTGAGCAGCAGGCGGCGGGTCAGGTCGGCTTCCGCTCCGGCGACGGCGTAAAAGGCGCCGGCCGGGGTGGCCATCGGATAGAGCGGCCCGCTCAGGCGCAGTTCATCGTTCATTGCGGCTCTCCCAGGCCCGGGTCTATCGAGTACAGCAGCGCCAGCAGCAGCTGCTTGATGTCTTCGCGGCGACGGCAGTCCACTTCGAACACCGGCGCGCTGAGCCCGCGCGCGGCCAGCGCCTCGGCGTAGACGGCGGTGGCGGACAGCGGCGCGAGGTCGGTCTTGCTGACGCCCAGCGCCAGCGGCGCGCGGCGCAGCAGCGGTTCGAAGGCGCGCAGGAAGAAGCCCAGGTCCTGCAGCGGGTTGGCGCGGCTGTGGTCCAGCAGCAGGATCAGGCCGATGCTGCCGCGGCTGACGATGTCCCACATGAAGTCGAAGCGCTCCTGGCCGGGGGTGCCGTAGAGGTGGACCTTGGTGTCGGCGTCCAGGCGCAGCATGCCGTAGTCCAGCGCCACCGTGGTGTGGTCTTTGCGATGCAAGGTCATGTCGCTGGCCTTGGCGTCGGTGCGGATAGGCGCGATGTCGCTGATGGCGGCGATGGCGGTGGTTTTGCCTGCGCCCACCGGGCCGGCGAAGAGGATTTTGTTATCGGGGCTGCGCATGATGGAAGGTGGTGAGGCTCACAAGCGGCTCACTCTTTGCAAGAGTCGGGACAGGAAGCCGGCGCGCTCGGGCGCGACGGTTCCGGGCTGTGTCGGGTCGGGGCGCACCGGCGCGCTGGAGATCACTTTCAGCGCCGGCGCCTCGCTGTTCCAGTCCAGCAGGCCGAGGGCGTGGGCGGCGGCCAGGAAGGTGCAGGCGTGTTCGGGGTCGACGCGCAGCAGCCGGACGATGATGCGCAGCGTGGCCGGCGTCTTGGTCAGCAGCGCGCTCAGGCGCGTGGCGTCCGGCAGCGCCGCCAGCCGGGTCAGGTTGGGCCATTGTCGCAGCCGCAGCGGGGTGTCCGCGCCGATGCCGGCCGGCAGCCGGCCCTGGCTGCTCCAGATCGCCAACTGCCACAGCAGCGCCGGCAACGGCTGGTTGAGGCCGCCGGCGCTGGCGTCGGCGGCTTGCGCTTGCAGCGCGGGCGCGTCTTGCCGGCACAGCTCGCGCAATTGTTCCGCCGGCTGCAGGCATTGCGCCAGCGCGCGGTCCGGCCGCAGCCACAGCAAGGGCCGGCCGTCGGCCAGCAACAGCGCCGGCCGCGCTTGGCGGGCCAGCCGCGTCGTCGCGCCGAGCAGGCCGCGGCGCGGGTCGAAGCGGGCGATGGAGATAGACGGGGCGGCCGGCGGCGGAGCCGGCGCGGCGGTCGGTTCGGGCCGGGGTGCGGGGGCCGTCGCCGGAGTCGGTTCCGCGACGGGAACGGACCGCAGCGCCGCTTGCAGTTGGAGGAACAAGGATTCCACCCGCAGCGGTTTGGCCAGCGTGACGGCGGGCGGGCGCTCCGGCGGCGTCGCGGCGACGATCAAGGCCGGCAAGGTCGGATGACGGATGCGGAAATCCTCCCAGGCTTGCCAGCCGACGGGACTGTCCACATCGACGATGGCCAGGTCCGGCGCGTGTTCGCCGGACGGGGACTCCAGCAAGCGGTAGCGCATGCTGTGGTGCAGGCGGAAGGCCATGCGTAGCAGGGCCAGCTTGCGATTGTCCATGCCGACGGCGAGCACGGCGATGTCGGAGGCGGGAGAGACGGGGCGCGGCATGGGCGTGCTCAGGCGGCCAGCATGCGCCGACGGGCGGAGCCCGCGTCGATGTCGAAACCGGCCAGTTGCGCGCTGACCTCCAGCGGCAGCCGCGCGACATGGCCGCGCAGCTGCTGCAATAGCCATTGGAAGCGCGCCCGGTCGTCCTGGCGGCGGTAAAGCTGCAGCAAAGGCGGATAGTTGGCGGCGTCTTCCGGCCGGCTCAACACCGCTTGCTCCAGGGTGTGGATCGCCATGTCGACCTGGCCTTCGTTGAGGTAGGCGTCGGCCTCGCCGCGCGCGTCGACGATTTCGGCCGCCTCCGCCGCGGCTTGCCGCGTCACCAGCGGCCGGCGCAGAGGCGCGGCGGCCGGCGGGACGCCGCTGAAACCGAAGCTGCGGCCGATGCGTTCCAGCTCCGGCCGCTCCGGGCGCCGCGCCAGCAGGTCCAGCACCGGGTGGGCGCCGAGCAGCCAGCCGGCGTGGGTCAATTGCTCCTTGAGGCCGGCGCCGTGTTCGCCCAGCGCCAGATGGAAGCGCCACAGCGTCCGCGCATAGCGCGGCAGTTGCCGTTGCCGGTAATGCACGTGCAGCAGGTCCAGCAGATGCGTCAGCGAGTGGGGCCGCAAAGCCAGCGTCCGCTCCAGCGCCGTCGTCGCCGCCGCGTATTCTTGCCAGCGCAGCCAGACCCTGGCCTGGCGTTCGGCCGGCAGCAGCGCGGCGATGGCGTCCTTCTCCCTTTCATTCAGCGGAAACAGCGGGGCGCAGCCATGCAGCAAGGCTTGCGGCCGCGCGGCGGCGATGGAGGGCGACGATGGGGAGGGGAGGATGGCTTCTGTCGTCTCCGCCGCGTCATCGCCGGGCGCCGCCACGGCGAGGCCCGGCGCGTCGTCGCCCAGGCGCAGGCCGACCGCCTCCGGGTCCCAGCCCAGTCTTTGCTCGGCCAGCACGCGCAGGGCCAGGTGGTTGCGTTCGGCGCGCAGCCCGGCCTCCACCGCCTGTTCCAAGGCCTCCCGCCCGATCAGCGCCAGGTCGTGCTGTCGTTCCAGCATCGCGGCGTAGTCGTCCAGCGCGCCGGTTTGCAGGTAGAGGCCGGCCAGCCTTTGCAGCTGCTTGGCGGAGTGCGGCGCCAGCCGGTCCACGTAATGGCGCAGCGCTTGCGCCGCCTGTTCCAGATAGCCGAACTCGATGAAGATGTCGACCTCGGCGAGCGAATCCAGCTCGTCCACCTGATAAGGCTGCTCGGCGTCGCCGGCGTCGCTTGGGTCCGGCTCGCTCAAGGAAATGCCCTCGTCCCGCGCTTGCGCGGCGCGGTCGCGGCGCGCTTGCCAGCGCAGCGCGGCCAGCAAGGTCAGCAGGCCCATGGCCAGCGCCAGGCCGACGACCAGATCGACATGGTTCTGCGGCAGCCAGTCAGTCATGGCGCGGCACCTCGCGCGGCGGCGGCGTGAAATCGGCGGGGCCGATCAGGTCGGTGCCGCACTCCAGGGTTTCGAACCAGTCCAGGAAGCGTTTCACCATGGCCTTGCCCTGGAAGGAGCCGCCGTGTTGCGGCACGATCCATTCGATGTCCAGCCGGCGAACCATGTCCACCCACAGCCGGCAGGCCTTGTTGTTGGACATATAGCGGCGATGGAAGGCGAGCATGTGGCTGTCGTGCAGGTGGGCGTCGAAATCGCTGACCGGCAGGCCGGCCGCGTGGCCGTCCATCAAGGAGGCGCCGATGTCGCCGGAGAACAGGATTTTGCTGATCGGGTCGTAGATCTGGAAAAAGCCGACGGTGTGCAGGTAATGGGCCGGAACGATTTGCAGGTCCGCGCCGCCCAGCCGCAGCCACATGCCGCGCGGCGGAATCGCCACCAGCCGCCCGGCGGTGGCGCCGCGCATGCAGAAGTGGGGCAGGAAACGAGTCCATTCTTCGGCGATGATCACCTGGGCGTCGGTGATCAGCAGCCAGCCGCCCACCGAGGCGATGATGTCCGGGTCCTGGTGCGAGGCGAAGATGTAGCGGGTGTGCGAGGGCAGGAAATAGTCGGCCAGCTCCGCGATCAAATGCTTGTAGGTCAGATTGCCGCCGGGGTCCAGCAGAATGCCTTCGCCCTGGTCGATGATGGCGAACTGGTTGGATTGTATGCCTTCGCCTTGCACCAGTTCGGTGAAGGCGACGCATTTGTGATTGCCGTCGTCGTAAAGCACCAATGCCATGAGCCGCCCCGTCTGGCCGGCGGCGCCATGGGCGCGGCGCGGCCGTCTTATGCCGTAAGAATGTGACGATCTTATGCAATCGGTATTCCGGCGGTGTTGACTTGGGTCAAGCTTGCCAGGCGCGGCTGTTTTTACGCGGCGGTGACAATGCGGCGATAAAGATGTATTATTTTTACATCTTTAAGGCCGCCGGCGATCAACCGGCATTTTTTACCCACAATAAAATGTATAAAACACACATCTTTAGGAGCCCGCCATGTTGAGCCTCGAAGTCCGCGCCCTGGTCAAAGCCACTGTTCCGGTGTTGCAGCAACACGGTCTGGCGTTGACCAGCCATTTCTATCGCCGCATGTTCAGTCACAACCCCGAGTTGAAAAATGTCTTCAACCAGGGGCATCAGCACTCCGGTCAGCAACAGCAGGCGCTGGCGATGGCGGTGCTGGCCTACGCCCAGCACATCGACGATCCGTCGCCGCTGGCGCCGGTGCTGACCCGGGTGGCGCACAAGCACGTCAGCCTGGGCATTCGCGCCGAGCACTATCCCATCGTCGGCAAGCACTTGCTGGCGTCCATCCAGGAGGTGTTGGGCGAGGCGGCGACGCCGGAGCTGATCGATGCCTGGGCCGCCGCCTACGGCCAGCTGGCGGACATCTTGATCGCCGAGGAGCGCGAACTGTACCGCGCCGCCGCCAACGCCGACGGCGGCTGGGCCGGCTGGCGGCCGTTCCGCATCGCGCGCAAGGTGGTGGAGAGCGAGGAAATCACCTCCTTCTATCTGGTGCCGGCCGACAGCGGCGCGGTGCCGGGATTCCGGCCAGGCCAATACGTGTCGGTCAAATGCTTCGTCGAGGAATGGGGCCTGGCCCAGCCGCGCCAGTACAGCCTGTCGGACGCGCCCAACGGCGAACATTTGCGGATTTCGGTCAAGCGCGAGGCCGGCGGCGAAGGCAAGCCGGCCGGCCGGGTATCCAATCTGCTGCACGCGGAAAAGCGGGAGGGCGACATTCTGGAGCTGAGCGCGCCGCAGGGCGATTTCTTCCTGCACGAAGAGCGCAGCGGCCCGGTGGTGCTGATCAGCGCCGGCGTCGGCCAGACGCCCATGCTGTCCATGCTGCGCCATTTGCTGAAAACCGGCAGCCGCCGCGAAATCCGCTATCTGCACGCGGCGCGCCACGGCGGCGCGCATGCGATGCGCGACGGCTTGCGGCAATTGCAGGATCGTCACGCGCAGCTGCGTGCCCATGTCTGCTATGAGGCGCCGCGCGCGGAGGATGCGCTGGGCCGCGACTACCAGCAGCAGGGCCGTCTGCAGCTGAGCCAGTTGCGCGAGATGACGCTGCTGCCGGACGCCGACTACTATCTGTGCGGCCCGGTGGGCTTCATGCTGGCGCAGCGCGCCAGCCTGCTGGACCTGGGCGTGGCGGCGGAGCGGGTGCATTTCGAAGTGTTCGGCTCCAACGCCGTCGGCGCTTAAGCCGCGTCGCCGCCCGCGCCCCATTGAGTCGGCGGCGCAGGCGGCGTATGCTGCCGCGGTTTCCCTCTAGGTCCCGGACCATGCAACTGACCCGTTTCACCGATCTCGGCCTGCGCGTGCTGATGTATCTGACCTGGCAGGACGAAGGCCAATTGGCCACCATCCCGGAAATCGCCGCCCGTTTCGAGGTGTCGCGCAACCATCTGGTCAAAGTCGTCCATTTCATGGCGCAGCAGGGCTGGCTGCAGACCAGCCGCGGCAAGGGCGGCGGTCTGGCGCTAGCGCGGGCGCCTGAGCAGTATCGCGTCGGCGAAGTGGTGCGCGCGTTGGAAGGTTTGTCGCAGCTGATAGATTGCGCGGACCCGCCGTGCGCGCTGCGGCCGGGCTGCAGGCTCAAGGGCGCGCTGGACGAGGCGCTGGCTGCGTTTTTCAAGACGCTGGATCAATACACGCTGCGCGACATGATGGCCGCGCCCACCGGCGAAGCCATCGTCCGGCTGCATAAGCAGCCTTTGCGCGCCACGCAATGACATTGTAATTTTTATTAAAATTCACCCGTATTATCATTTGTAATATTTTTTGCATCTTATTGTCGTGAACGCGGCGGGTACTTACACTGCCCGCCATGCGTTATCCCATCTTCCTCCCCGTTATTTTGTTGTTGGCCGGCTGCGACGCGGCCGAATTTTCCAAAATCAGCCAATCCGCGGAAGTCAAAACCCTGGCCAAGGCCGGCGCCGCCGTGGTGCGCCAGCTGGAGCAGGCGACGCGGCCCGCGGCCGACGCCGGCGCGCCGGGCCAGGTTCAGGCGGCGCAGTTGGTCAGCGGCGTCAAGCAAGTGGGACACCGCGACTTTTCCAACGCCAAGAAGGTGCTGCCGCGGGTGTTCGCCGGCATGGAGCAGGACTTCTATTGCGGTTGCGATTACCGCGGCAAGGCGGTGGACTGGGCGTCCTGCGGCTATGTGCCGCGCAAATCGGAAACCCGCGCCAGCCGCATCGAGTGGGAGCACGTGGTGCCGGCCTGGAACCTGGGCCACCAGCGCCAGTGCTGGCAGCAAGGTGGCCGCAAGAACTGCGCGTCCAGCGATCCGGTGTTCCGCATGGCCGAAGGCGATCTGAACAATCTGGTGCCGGCGGTGGGCGAGGTCAACGGCGACCGCGCCAACTTCGCCTACGGCGCGTGGAGCCGCAAGCCGACGACCATGTACGGCCAATGCCAATCGGTGACGGATTTCGGCAATAAGCGCTTCCAGCCGCGCGAGGAAGTGCGCGGCGCGGCGGCGCGCATCACCTTGTACATGCACGCGCGCTACCAATTGCGCATGAGCCGGCAGGACCGGCAACTGATGTGCGCCTGGGCGCGCCAGTACCCGGTCAACGCCTGGGAGCGCCGCCGCGACGCGCGCATCGTCCAATTGCAGGGCGAGGGCAATTTCCTGGTGGCGGAGCCGCAGCGGCTGGCCGAGCTGTGCGGCGCTTGAGCGCGCCGGCGGGACGGCCTTATTTGACAGCGCCGTCCATGCCGCGCATGAAATAGCGCTGGCAAAACAGGAAGACCAGCAGCACCGGCGCGATGGTCAGCACCGCGCCGGCGGCCACCATCCGCGTGGAGGTGGCGAAGGCGCCCTTCAGATATTGCACCCCGACGGACAGCGGGTAGAGGTCCGGGTTCTTCAGCACCACGCTGGGCCAGACATAGCCGTTCCACGACCATACCAGGGTGAAAATGGCCAGGGTGGCCAGATAGGGCCGGCTCAGCGGCAGGCAGATGCGCCAGAACAGCTGCCAGTCGTCGGCGCCGTCCATGCGCGCGGCGGCGACGATTTCCTCGGGAATCTCCTCGAAGGCGTGCTTCATCAGGAAGATGCCGAAAGCGCCGGCCAGCGTCGGCAGCGCCACCCCGACGCGGCTGTCGTCCAGACCCAGCCAGGACAGGGTCACGTAGTTGCTGAGCACATTGGTTTCGCTGGGCAGCAGCAGGGTGGCGATGATGGCGTAAAACACCCACTGCCGGCCGCGAAAGCGCAACTGCGCCAGCGCGAAGCCGGCGCAGCTGGAAACCAGCAAGGTGCCGGCGGTGGTCAGGCCGGAAATCAAGACCGAATTCCATAAAAACCGCCCCATCGGGATCTGGTTCCAGACCTCGCGAAAGTGGGCCAGCGACAAGGGGTCCGGCAGGCGGGGCGGGAAGTCGAACACCTGCTCGCCGTCGCCCAGCGCAATCATCAGCGTCCACCAAAACGGATAGCAGGCGGCGCAGGCCAGCGCCAGCAACAGCAGGTAGTCCGGCAGGCGCCGCAGCGCGCGCGAACGGGTTCGCCGGGCGGGGCGGGCAAGCAGGCTTGGGGCGGCGGTCATGGCGGGCGTCCTGGAAGCTAGCGGTGGGCGGGGCGCAGCAGGCGGAAGTTGAGGCCGGCCAGCAACAAGCACACAAGGGTCAACAACAGGCCGGCGGCGGCGCCGCGGCCGAAGTCCAGCTGATCGAAGCCCTGATGGAACATGTAATACAACACGGTGTAGGTGGAGTTCAGCGGGCCGCCGCGGGTCATCACCAGCACTTCCTCGAAGGCTTTCAAGGCGTCCAGCGTGGAAATCAGGCTGCAGAACAGGATGGTGGGCTTCAGCATCGGCAGGGTGATGCGCCAGAAGCGCTGCCAGGCGTTGGCGCCGTCCAGCAGCGCCGCCTCCTGCATCTCCGCCGGAATCGCCTGCAGGCCGGCCAGGTAGAGCACCATGTAGTAGCCGACGCCGCGCCAGAAGGTGACGAACATCACCGAAAACAGCGCGATGTCCTCGTCGCTGAGAAAGCCGATCTCCTGATGAGCGGCCAATAGCCGCAGCCAGCGCAGCGCGCTGTTGAACACGCCGTAGTCGGCGTACATCCAGTTCCAGATGATGCCGACCACGGCGACGGTGGTGATCACCGGCAGGTAAAGGGCGGCGCGGAACAGCTTGACGCCGCGCAGCGGCCGGTTGGCGAGCAGGGCCAGCGCGATGGCGACCAGCTGGATCGCCGGCACCACCAGCAGATAGAGCAGGGAATTGCGCAGTGCGCGCCAGAACACCTCGTCCTGCAGCAGATAATCGAAATTCTCCAGGCCCACCCACTGCGGCGGCGACAGCAGGTCGTAGCGGGTGAAGGCCAGATAGGCGCCGAACAACAGCGGCCAGAAGGTGAACGCCGCCATCAGCAGCAGGGCCGGGGCCAGAAACAGCCAGGCGTTGCGGGCGCTGGATTTCATCGCCGCGCGCTTATTTCAGCTGCCGGTTCCAGAACGCGACTGCTTCGTCCAGCGCCAGCTGAGCGTCCTTGCGGCCAGTGACCGCGGCCTCCACGCTGTCCACCAGCTTCTTCTTCAGGTCCGCCAGCCGCGGCACGCCGCCGAGGCTGAAGGTGCGGATGTCCGGCGCCGCCTTGGCTCCCTGGGCGCGGGCGACGTCCACCAGGCTGCCGCCGGCCTGAGTGAAGTAAGGGTCGCGCAGCGCGGCGCGGGTGGACGGGAAGGTGGCGCCGGTCACCTTGGAGAAAGCCAGTTGCTGCGCGTCGCTGGTCAGAAAGCGGGCGAACTTGATCGCTTCGGCTTGAGTGGCCGCGGGCAGGCCCTTGGACACCGCCCAGCCGAACTGATAGCCGCCCTGGACCACGCCGGTGGGCCCCAAGGGCGCCGGCTGCACCCGGCTGACCGCGAACACGGCGCGCGCGTCGGTCTGGGTGCGGCGCACTGCGGTGGGCGCGGTTTCCATCATCGCCAGCCGGCCGCTGTTGTAGAGCTTGACGCTGGCCTGGTAGTTGTCGTCGGCGAACAGGTTTTCCTTGGCCAGCGCGCCGGCCTTGTAGGCGTCGGCGTATTGGCGTAGCAAGGCCACGTGCGCCGGGCCGTTGAAGACCGCCTTGCCGTTTTGCAGCAAGGGCAGGCCGCGCCCCAGCATGATGCCGTCGATTTGTCCCAGCTGCGGCAGCAGGCCGGGCACGCCGGTCTTGGCGCGGATGGCCTTGGCCGCGGCCAGCTGTTGTTCCAGGCTGTCCAGTTTGCGCGCCGGATCCAGTCCGGCCTTGCGGAACAGCTCGCCGTTTAGCACCAGCACATTGACGTTGTTGTACCAGGGGTAGGCGTAGAGCTTGCCGCCCACGCTGAGATCGGCCAGCGCATTGGGCAGATAGCCGGCCTTGTCGGCCGGCAAGGAGGCGTCCAGCGGCAGGAGGGCGCCTTTTTGCGCGTATTTGTACAGCCGCGGCACATCGTGGTTGATCAGCGCCGGCGGCCGGCCGGCGGCGATGGCGGCGTTGAGCTTGGTTTCGAAGCCCTCGTTGAATACATCCACCCAGCGCAGCTCGACATTGGGGTTTTGCGCCTCGTACTGCTTCTTCGCGGCGGCGAAGTAGGCGTCGAACTGCGGCTTGAGCGAATCGGTCCAGTATTCGACCACGATTTTGTCGGCGCGGGCCGGGCCGGCCAGGGCCAGCAAGCCGGCGAGCAGCAGCGGGGAGAGACGCATGGAGAATCCTTTGCGGTGAGGGGGAGAGTCAGGCGGCCAGCAGGAGCAGCGCGCCGGCGCAGGCGTCGCCGCGCGGCGCGCTGAGACGGGCGGCGAATTCCGGCGGCAGCCAATCGCGCAGCGCCTGGCCAAGGCCGCCGCACAGGGCGGTCGGCAAGCTCTCGTCCGGGTCCAGCGCCTTGGCGATGGACCAGGCGTCGCGGCCGGCCTGGCGCAGCAGCTCGGCGGCCAGCGAGTCGCGACGGCCGTTGGCCACCACCAGCGGCGCCAGCTGCGCGAACAGCGTCGGCGTGGCGCGGCCGTTCCAGGCCATCATCGCCTGCCAGTCGCCGCCGACATGCTTCAGCACCGCCCGCGTCAGCGGCGTGGCGGCCAGGCGGCCGTCCAGCGCCATCTGCGCGTATTGGGCGGCGCGCTGGCCCAGCCAGGCGCCGCTGGCTTCGTCGCCGCTGGGATAGCCCCAGCCGCCGGCTTCGCGATGGCTGCCGTCCGGGTACAGCGCTTCGCCTATGCTGCCGGTGCCCAGCGCCACGATCACGCCGGGGAGGCCGCCGTGGGCGCCCAGCAAGGTGGTGTAGCCGTCGGTGGCCAGGCGCAGGCGGGCGTAGCCGGGGTCGGCGGCGCGGAAGGCTTCGGCCCAATCGGCGTTGTGCACGCCGGACAGGCCGAGCCCGATCGCGCATCGCGCCGGCGGGACTGGCGGCAGGCCGGCTTGGGCGAAGGCGCTGGCGACGACTTGGTTCACGGCGCTCCAGGCCTGCGGCACGCCGCGAGACAAGGCGGAGGGGCCGCCTTCGGCGCGGGCGAGCGGGCGACCGTCGGCGTCGCTCAGGCAGACGCGGGTGCCGCTGCCGCCGCCGTCGACGCCCAGGCGGTATTCAAAAGCTTCAGTCACGATGCTGTCCTGGATCCAGTGCGGGTTTTCACGCAAAGCTCAGCAATATCATCGGCTTGCATGGATGTTTCGCGATGCCACATTAGAATTTTCAGAAATTCAATCATTACGATGGCATTTCGTCAAGTTGATTTATTTAATTGTGGCGATAATGCCGTCCGCTTGTCGCCGTCGCCGCAACAGGCCCGGCCGGCGCGCTTGTCCGCCCGGGGCCGGCTCGCCATACTGCCGGCATGAAATCCATTCCTGCAGGCCAGGACCCGCGCACGGTGGCGGGGACCAATCTGGAGCACGCCCGCGCGCACAACCGCCGCGCGGTGATCGAGACCATACGCCTGAACGGGCAGCTGACCCGCGCCGAAATCGCCCGCCTGACCGCGCTGACGCCGCAGACGGTGTCCAATATCGCGGCTGAGTTGCTGGACGGCGGCATGCTGTTGGCAGGCGAGCCGATGCGCGAGGGCGCGCGCGGCCAGCCGGCGATACCGCTGAGCATCAATCCCGACGGCGCCTACTCGCTGGGCATCCAGCTGGACACCCAGTCCTTGATCGCGGTGGCGGTGGACCTGGCCGGCCAATGCCGCGCGCGAGTGGAGGCGCCGGTGCGGCGACCGGATCCGCAATTGGCCCTGCCCCTGATCGAAGAGGTGGTGGGCCGGCTGCGCGCCGAATCCGGCATAGACTGGAACCGGGTGCTGGGCCTGGGCCTGGTGATGCCGGGTCCGTTCGGGGTCGAGGGCATGAGCTCGGTGGGGCCCACCACCTTGCCGGGTTGGGAGGAGGTGGACGCTGCGGCCCAGCTGGAGCGCAGGCTGGACCTGCCGGTCCTGCTGGAAAAGGACGCCACCGCGGCCGCCGTCGGCGAGCGGCTGTACGGCCGCGCCGCCGCGCTGCGCAACTTCGTCTATCTGTTCATCGGCGCCGGCCTGGGCGCTGGGCTGTTCCTGGACGGGCGGCTGTACGCCGGCGTCCGCCACAACGCGGGCGAAATCGGCCACATGATCGTGATGCCGGACGGACGGCCCTGCGATTGCGGCAACCATGGCTGTCTGGAGCGCTATGTGTCGCTGCGCGCGCTGTACGAAACGCTGGGCCTGGCCGACGACGCCGAGCTGGCGGCCCGCAGCCTGCAGCGGCCGACGCCCGAGATCTGCTACGGCATCGAGCGCTGGCTGGCCACCGCCGCGCCGCCGCTGCGCCAGGCGATCAATATCCTGGAGAGCCTGCTGGACATCGAGGCGGTAGTGATAGGCGGCTTTCTGCCGCCGGCCTTGCTGGAGCAGCTGGAGCAGCGGCTGCATCCGCTGCCGGTGTCTATCCGGCAAAGCTGCGGCCCGCGGGTGCTGCTGGGCGGCGCCGGCCGCGATACGGTGGCGCTGGGCGCGGCGGCGTTGCCCATCTTCGACGAGTTCAATCCGCAGTACGAAGTGCTGCTCAAGGCCTGATGCGGCGACTTTTTATGTCAATGGCTTGACCTGGCCGTCGCGGCGCGTAAATATTGCCCGTCATTAAGGCAAAACGATTTACTTATTAGCGGGAGCCGCGCGATGAAGATTCTGCTGAACCACATCGGTTTTGAACCGCAAGCGCCCAAGCTGGCCTTGCTGCAAGCGCCGGCCGCGGCCGCGCCGGCGGCGCTGGTCTTGCTGGATGGCGGCGGGCGGCTCGCGGCCGAAATTCCTTTGCGGCCGCAGGGCATGGCGGAGGGGTGGCCGGAATGGCATTACTGGCAGGCCGATTTCAGCGACTGGACGCGGCCGGGTCGATACCGACTGTGGCTGCGGGACAGCGCGCCGCCGGTGATCAGTCACGAGTTCGAGGTGGGGCCGGATTGCCTGGGCGGCCAGATGTTGTCCGATCTGCTGCATTACTTCAAGTCGCAGCGTTGCACCGGTCTTTACGACCAGGCCGACCGCGCGGCGCCGGAGTGGGGCGAAGAGACGCGGCGGGACGTGCGCGGAGGCTGGTTCGACGCTTCCGGCGACTGCTCGAAATACCTGTCCCATCTGTCTTACGCCAACTTCATGAATCCCCAGCAGACGCCATTGCTGGCCTGGGGCCTGATGGCGGGGCGAGCCGCCTTGCCGCCGCAGCCGCGCTGGTTCGACGAGCGCATGGTGGACGAGGCCTTGCACGGCGCCGATTTTCTATTGCGGATGCAGCACCCGTCCGGCTTCTTCTACATGACGCTGTTCGATGGCTGGAGCAAGGCGCCGGAACAGCGAGAACTGTGCGCCTACTCCACCCAGCGCGGGCTCAAGTCTTCCGGTTTTCAAGCCGGTTTTCGCCAAGGCGGCGGTCTGGCGATCGCCGCGCTGGCGCGCGCGGCGGAGTTGCCGCGCGACGGCGAATTCGGCCGCGGCGAGTATCTGGCCGCCGCGCGGCGCGGCTTCGCCCATCTGCAGCAGTACAACGCGCGTTACCTGGACGACGGTTGCGAAAATTTCATCGACGATTATTGCGCGCTGCTGGCCGCCTGCGAGCTGTACGCCGCCAGCGGCGAGCCGGTGTTCGCCGACGCCGCCGACCGGCGCGCGCGGCGGATGCTGGCGCAGCAGGACGAGGCCGGCCGCTTCTGGATGGACGCGGAGCGCCGGCGCAGCTTCTTTCACGGCGTCGACGCCGGCTTGCCTTATCTGGCCTTGCTGCGTTTCGCCGCGGTATTGCCGGCTTCGCCGCTGGCGGACGCTGCGCGACGGGCGGTCCGGCGCGGGCTGGATGCGGAGATGGCGCTGACGGCGGCGGCGGGCAACCCTTTCGCCTATCCGCGGCAGTGGGTGGCCCGCGACGGTGAGGAGGGCGCGGCGCGCTTTTTCATGCCGCAAGCCAATGAGAGCGCTTATTGGTGGCAGGGGGAGAACGCGCGGCTGGGGGGCTTGGCCGCGGCGGGCTGCGCTTTGGCGGAGCATGAGGAGGGCGCGGCGCGTGAAGCGCTGCTGAAGTACGCGCAGGGCGCGCTGGACTGGATTTTGGGGCGCAACCCCTTCGATGTCTGCATGCTGCAGGGCTGGGGGCGCAACAATCCGCGTTACGAGCCCGGCTATTACAACGCCTGCGGCGGAGTCTGCAACGGGATCACCGCCGCGCCGGGGGCGGACGACGGCGTTGCCTTTCTGAGCCCGGAACAGACCGATATCAGCCAGTCCTGGCGCTGGACCGAGCAGTGGCTGCCGCATGGCGCCTGGCTGTTCCTGGCTCTGGCCTTGCGCGGACGGGCGAGCCGTGCTTGAAATGCGAAACGCCATCGGCGAGCCGATGGCGTTCTGTTTCAGCGGCCCCCGCTGCCGGGGGCGTCTGAGATTTACTGCTGTTGGGTGCTGCGCGGACCGCGGTTGCCCTGATAGCCGCCTTCGCGACGCTGGCCCTGGTAACCGCCTTCGCGACGATTGCCGTAGCTGCCGCGGCCGCCGCTGCCCGGACGACGATCGCCGTAGCCGCCTTTGCCGTTGTTGTTGCGGCGCGGGCCTTTCGGCGGGCGACGGGTCGGTTCCATGCCTTCGATCACGCCTTCGGTGATCTGACGCTTCAGATACTGCTCGATGCGGCGCACTTTGTGGAATTCCTTGGACTCCGCCAGGGTGATGGCGGTGCCGTCGCGACCGGCGCGGCCGGTGCGGCCGATGCGGTGCACGTAGTCTTCAGCCTGCTTCGGCAGGTCGAAGTTCACCACGTGGGTGATGGTCGGCACGTCGATGCCGCGGGCGGCCACGTCGGTGGCCACCAGGATTTTGATGCGGCCGCGACGCAGGTCGTTCAGCGTGCGGTTGCGCCAGCTTTGCGGCATGTCGCCGTGCAGGCAGGCGGCGGAGTAGCCCTGGTCGGACAGCTTGTCGGCCAGTTCTTCGGAGTAAGCCTTGGTGGCGGAGAAAATCACGCACTGGTCAAAGCCGGACTCTTTCAGGATGTGATCCAGCAGACGATGCTTGTGGTTCAGGTCGTCCGCGTACAGCAGGTGCTCTTCGATGGTGCCGCCCGAAGTTTCGGTGCGGGCGATCTCGATGCGCTGCGGATCGCGGGTCATCTTCTCGGCCATGCGGCCCACGGTGCCGTCCAGCGTGGCGGAGAACAGCACGGTCTGACGGGTTTCCGGAGTGGCTTTGACGATGGTTTCGATGTCTTCGATGAAACCCATGTCCAGCATGCGGTCGGCTTCATCCAGCACCAGCATTTCCAGGCGGGAGAAGTCGATGCGGCCGGAGCGCATGTGGTCCATCAGACGGCCCGGGGTGGCCACGATCAGGTCTACCGGACGCGACAGCGCGCGGGTTTGGTAGCCGAAGGAGGAGCCGCCCACCAGACAGACGGTTTTCATCCAGCGCAGATCCTTGCCGTATTCCAGCGCGTTCTTTTCAACTTGCTGAGCCAGTTCGCGGGTCGGGCACAATACCAGTACGCGCGGGCCTTGGCCTTTGCCGGTGGAGCGCTCGGACAGCTTGGTCAGCGCCGGCAGCAGGAAGGCGGCGGTCTTGCCGCTACCGGTTTGGGCGGAAACCAGCAGGTCGCGGCCTGCGATGGCGGCGGGCACGGCTTGGGCCTGTACTTCGGTAGGGGAGGAATAGCCGGCGGCTTCCAGAGCGCGCAGGATGGTCGGGGCGATGCCCAGATCGGAAAAATGCATGATGTCCTTTCAAGCCGGATACTGCCGGCGTCACTTGTAGCCAGGTTGGTGGCGGTCGGTTATACGGCGCCTTTAAGCCGTAAATCATCGGCACTAACCTGACAAGCGGCGAACAGCGGTCCAGTCTGATGCGACATTATAAGCGTGGACGAAGCCTGGAAATGGTCAGGGACGATGAAGCAATCTCACTCGGGCTGAGGCGTGGTTTGGAATGCCCGGTGGAAACACAAGAGGCCGGACTATACGGTAAATCAGACGGGTTTACAACTGTTTTTTCAAAACATGCCGGCTAAGTATTTGATTGTTTGCCGCTTGCGGCGGCGATTTTCCAAAACAACTGTCGCGGACCCATGGCGTAGCCCATGGACTCGGCTTTCGTCGCGCGGCGTCGGCTTGTGGAGATTTGCGCGCTTCTAACTACACTTCAACGATGACGGGCCATGCGTGAAACCTTCGTTGAGGGCAGGCAATGAGTGGAAAAAACAGATTCGCAAGCACGGACCGGGCTCATTCCTGGTTGATGTCCTGCTCCCCTGGCGCGGCCTATGCCGTTTGCGTCGGTTTGGCCCTGGCCTTGGCGCTGGGCCTGGCGCTGGCGCTGACCGCGTGGCGGATGCAGTCGCTGGCCGGGGAAAAGGCCGAGCTGGTCGCCGGACAACTGACCTGGCAATTGTCGCCGGCTTTCGCCGCGCTGACGCGGCTGGACACGCTGCCACCGCCGGAGCCGGATTGCCGAGCCCAGACCCAGGCTTTGGCGGAATTGGTTCAGCGCACGTCGCTGGTGCGCTTCGCCCAGGCGCGCGGCGCCGGCGGCGCGCTGTGCGCGTCGCGTCGCGGCGTGCCGGCGGAGGCGGGCGGGCTGGAAAGCGGAGCGAGCCTGTTGCCCGCCGGCAACGGCCAGCTGCTGCCGGGCTTGCGGCTGGCGCACTCCGCCGGGGTGCTGGAGTTGGACGCCGGGCCGCTGGTGGCGCAACTGGCGCTGGCCGAGCGCGAAGGCGTGAAAGTGAGCCTGCTAGCTGGCGGGCGGGCGCTGGCCGCCAACGGCGAAGTCAGGGATCAAGGCGCGGACGCGGCCGGCGAGGTGGCCTGGGTGCCGTCCGCGCCGGCGCGCATCGGCGTGCTGGCGGCGCCGCAGTGGGCGGCGGCGCCCTTGCTGGCGCTGAAGACCCAATGGCTGGCCTTGTTATTGGCGGCGGCCTTGGGCTGCGGCGTCGCCTGGGGCGCGCGTCGCGGTTCCGGCGGGCGCAAGGCGACGGGTTGGGAGATCTCCGAGGGAATTCGGCAAAAAGAGTTTTTCGCTCACTACCAGCCCATCGTCACCGCGGCCAGCGGCGAATGCGTCGGGGTGGAGGTGCTGGCGCGCTGGCGGCACCCGGTGCAAGGCAATGTGCGCTCAGAACTGTTCATCCAGACCGCGATCGAGGCCGGCTTGATCGTGTCGCTGACGCGCTACATGCTGCGGCGGGTGGCCGAGGAGCTGAAGCAGATCGTGCTGCCTCCCGGCTTCATGGTCGGGGTCAATATCTCCACCGAGCATCTGGCTTTGCCCGAGCTGCTGGAGGATTGCCGTCCGCTGGTCAATCTATTGCGCGAAAAGCAGGCGCAACTGGTGCTGGAGGTATCGGAGCGGGCGCCGCTGCAGGAGGCGTCCGGCGCGCAGAAAGTGATCAACGGCTTGCGGCAGATGGGGGTGAGGCTGGCGCTGGACGACTTCGGCGCGGGCTATGCCGACAAGACCTATCTGAGCCGCTGGGGCTTCGACTATCTGAAGGTTGAGAAGGGCTATGTGTCGGCCTTGGGCCAGGACAGCCTGAAGGGCAATATTCTGGACGGCCTGCTCTTGTCCTCCAACGAGATGGGGGTGCAGGTGATCGTGAAAGGGGTGGAGACCCAGGGTCAGCAAAGCTATCTGAATGTGAAGGGCTTCGAGTATTTGCAGGGTTTTTATTTCGGCAAGCCGATGACCTTGAATCATTTCCGGCAGTGGCTGTATTCCGGCATCGCCGAAAGCCGGGTCCGCCCCTCCGGCAAGAGGGAGGGCGGCGTCTGAAGCCGGATCGCAGCTTGGGGCCGCGGGGGCGCTTTGTTACAATGCGCCCTTTTTTGTTTCAGGAAAGGGGTAGGGAATGGTGTATGCCGTGCAGCGTTATGCGGCCTCCCGTCCTTGGGCCAAGCGCGTCAGCCAGCTGTATGTCCAGGCTTTGCAGCCGTCCGCGGCGCGCAAGGAAATGAAGGAAGTGATCAAGCGCGAACTGGAGCGCGCCGCCCAGGTGTTCGCCGTGGAGCAGCGGACCATCGTCGCCGAATTGGCCTTGGCCGAGTCCTGGGGCTGTTTCGCCCGCCATGGCCGCGTGATTTCCCATCTGGACGACGGTCTGGCGCAGGCTCTGGCCCACACCCGGCTGCCCTCGCAGTTGCCGGACACGCTGAGTTTGCCGGCCGACGCCTTCTTTCTGCACGTGCCGGGCGGCGGCGGGGCCTTCGTCTCGCATCAGCCGGAGCGCAGGGCCTTGCTGCTGACGCTGGTGGAAGAGGGGTTTTCGCGCGACGCCGCGCAATGGCTGCATGAGTCCGACGGGGTGGAGGCCTTGCTGGTCACGTATCCGGGCGAGCTGGCGCCGCAGATCGAGGCGGTGGCGGAGCGTTGGCAGGCCTTGCTGGCCTCGGTGCTCAACGGCCTGGCGATGATGACCCAACCCAAGCTGGAACGAGAGCTGGCCTGGCAGCAGGGCGCGCCGCAACCTTGGGTGGAGCAGGCTTGCGCGCCGACTTGCGCCAAGACCCGTCAGCGTGGCCGCAGCCAATTGCTGAAGGCGGGCTTCAGCGAGGTGAACTTCTGCCGCATCTCCGAACTGGACGCCGCGCGGGCTTACGCGACCCAGGGGTACTGGCGGCGGCAGGCGTTTGGCGAAGCCAAGGCGAATTCGCGCCTGGTGTGGGTGGCGCCCAAATAAGCGGGAAGGGCCGCTCAGCGTCTGTTCAAGGTCTTGCGAGCCAGGGCGAGACAAGGCGAAAACTGCTGAGAAAGCGGAATGCGCGCGTTGCACCCCGCAAGGCGCAGCGGACTTTGAGCGGATTCTCAGTATTCCTGCAGCAGTTCGCGGATGGTGTCTCTGAGCTTGTTGGTGGAAAAGGGCTTGTCGCAGCAGGCCGAGACGCCGGCCGCTTCCACCTCGGCCAGCCGGTCGTGGTCGGTCTCGCTGGTGATCATCAGGATGGGAGTGCGCCCCTGGGCGCTGTTCTGGCGGATGTGGCGCGCCAGTTCGCAGCCGTCCATGCCGGGCATGTGGTAATCGACGATGATCAGCTGAAAGCTTTCGCTCTCCAGCAGCGGCAGCGCGTCGGCGCCGCTGGCGGCCTCGGTGAAGTGTTCGAAGCCCAGGCGTTCCAGCACGGCGCGAACGTGGCGGCGCGAGGTCTGGCTGTCGTCCACGATCAACACCTGGACGTTGGCCAGATCGGTGTCCACCTCCATGGCCAGGCTCTCGGTGTTGATGAAGTCCAGCGCGTTGGCCAGCGCTTCGTCCAGCTGGCCGCTGGTGAAGGGTTTGGGCAGGATGCCCAGGCTGCCGGCCTGGCGAATGGGCTCCAGCCGCTCCGGATTGGTTTCGCTGGAGACCAGAATGAAGGGCATGCCGCTGAGGTCGGCGCTTTCGCGCATCTGCTGCAGCAATTGCTGGCCGGTCATGTCGGGCAGATAGTAAGCGCTGATCACCAGGTCGGGGCGCGACTCGCGCGCGCGGCTGAGCAGCGCTTCGCCATTGGGGTGGGTCTCCACCTTGGAGATGCCCATCTCGCCCAGCGCCTTGCTGATGATCTGCGCCTGAACGTGAGACGGTTCCGCCAGCGAGACGATTAAATGTTGTACTTCCAGCATGCCTCTTCCCCCGCCTGTCTTCTCTATTTTCTCAAAGCCGTCCGCCGCCGTCGGCCCATGCATGAGTGTCGGCGATTCCGGACGCGTCTTCAATGGTTCTTATGTTGGTTTGGCACGAATTGCGCGGTGCGGCAAGCAAAATCTGTCGCTTCGGTCGGAGGCGGCAAATCTTGCCGCTCATTGTTGCCGTTTGGCCATCAGTGGTCGGTGGTTTGGCGGATTGCCTAGAAAAATCAATGCGCTGGCGTGTTTGATCGGCTTGGCACGCTTCCTGCTTTAACGTCGCCTCAAGGAGGCTGACATGCTAGACAAAATCGCCAAACATTTCGACTTTCAGCAGCGAGCGCTGAATTTGCGGGCTTATCGCACCGAGGTGCTGGCCAGCAATATCGCCAATGACGAAACCCCCAATTACAAAGCGGTGGATTTCGACTTCGGCAAGGCCTTGCAGGCGCAAACCGATGCGCAGGGTCGTTTGGCGATGAATCTGACCGATGCCCGCCATCTCGCCGGCGCAGGCGGCGCGGGCAACGGCGCCGCGCTGCAGTACCGCGCGGCGGTGCAGCCCAGCGTGGACGGCAACACCGTGGACATGGACGTGGAGCGCGCGGCTTTCGCCGAGAACGCGGTCCGCTTCCAGTCGACGCTGACTTTTTTGAACAAGCGGATCAGCGGCCTGAGTTCGGCGATCCAGGGCCAGGGAGGCAATAGCTGATGTCTTTGTCCAATGTGTTTTCCATTTCCGGGTCGGCGATGTCGGCGCAGTCGATGCGTCTCAGCCTGGTGGCGAGCAATATCGCCAACGCGGAAAGCTCGACCAGCTCCACCGGCGAGCCCTACAAAGGGCGCCACGCGGTGTTCACCGCGATTCCGGTGACCGCGGCGCAGCCGCAGGTGGCGGGCGTGCGCGTGACCGCGGTGGTGGAGGATCAGACCCCGCCGCGGCTCAAGTACGATCCGGGCAATCCGCTGGCCGACCAGCGCGGCTACGTGACGCTGCCGAACGTGAATCCGGTGGAGGAGATGGCCGACATGATCGCCGCCTCCCGCGCCTATCAGAACAATGTCGAAATCATGAATACGGCCAAGACGCTGCAGCAGAAAGTGCTGCAGCTGGGCCAGTGAGGCGAGAGGAGTAACGGCGATGGCTAGCGCAAATCCTTATGACGTACTGAATAGTCAGACTCAGACCAATCCGAACAGCAGCGTCAACGGCAGCAAGAGCAATTCCGGCGTGGTGGGCTCCAGCGCCAGCGACATTCAGAGCACTTTTCTGAAACTGTTCGTGGCTCAGATGCGTTCCCAAGACCCGATGAACCCGATGGACAACAGCCAGATGACGGCCCAGATGGCGCAGATCAGCCAGGTGGGCGGCATTCAGCAGCTGAACCAGTCCATGCAGGCGCTGATCGGCGCGCAGGCGGCCTCCCAGTCGCTGATGGCGTCCAGCATGATAGGCAAGAAGGTGCTGGTGGCCGGCAGCGATTTGCCCAAGCCGCCTGATGGCGGCACCTCCCCGGCCGGCGTGTTGCTGAACGGTCCGGCGCAGACTGTGAAAGTCAGCGTCAAGGACGCCAACGGCAATGTGGTCCGCACCATGACCATCGACAAGCCGGTGGCCGGCGTCAACACCTTTAGCTGGGACGGCAAGAACGACAAGGGCGAAGTGGTGCCGGCCGGCAAATACAGCTTCAGCGCCGACGTGACCCAGGCCAGCGCCAACGGCAGCACCACGGCCGTGGCCTACAACACGCAGACGGTGACCGCGGTGGCCTGGGACCAGGGCGTCCCCGAGCTGGTGCTGCCGGACGGCAGCCGCGCCCAACTGGGCGACGTGGCGCAGATGACCGCCTAATCCCACCGACCTCATTCGACTTCAAGGACTGACATCATGGGCTTTCAACAAGGCTTGAGCGGCTTGAACGCCGCCTCCACCCAGCTGGACACCATCGGCAACAACGTGGCCAACGCCAATACCGTCGGCTTCAAGAGCTCGCGCACCGAGTTCGCCGACATGTACGGCAACACCTTGTACGGCATCGCCACCACCACGCCGGGCATCGGCGTCAAGGTGGCTGCGGTGACGCAGAACATGAGCAACGGCAACGTGACCACCACGGGCCGCAGCCTGGACCTGGCGATCAACAACGGCGGCTTCTTCACCGTGGCCCAGCCGGACGGCACCTTGTCCTACACCCGCAACGGCCAGTTCCAGATCAACAACCAGGGCTACGTGGTCAACAACGGCAACTTCCTGCAGGGCTGGCAGGCCGACGCCGCCGGCAACATCTCCCAGGGGCAGGTCAGCAAAATACAGCTGAACTCCAACCTGGTGTCGCCGCAAGCCACCACCAAGGCCACTCTCGGCGTCAATTTGGACTCGCGCAGCACGGTGCCGACCGTCGCGCCGCTGGATCCGACCAATTCGTCTTCCTACAACTGGTCGAACACCAATACGGTTTACGACTCGCTGGGCAACCCGCACCAGGTGACCATGTACTATGTCGCCGGCGCGCCCACCGCCGCCGGCCGGACCTGGACCGCGACCGCCTATGTGGACGGCAATCCGGCCAATAACACGCCGCCCAACAGCAATAATTTTTCGCTGACCTTCAATACCTCCGGCGTGCTGACCACGCCCGGACCGTTCAACATCAACTTCACCCCCAGCCCGCTCAACGGCTCGGCGGTGCCGCAGACCGTGGCCTTCAGCTTCACCGGCTCCACCCAGGTGGGGCAGAACTTCGGCGTGACCACGCCGCCGACCATAGACGGCTCCGCGCCCGGCAACCTGAAGGGCATCAATATTTCGTCCTCCGGCATCATCCAGGCGACGTTCACCAACGGCCAGACCAAGACCATAGGCCAGGTCGCGCTGGCCAACTTCATCAATCCGCAAGGCTTGCAGTCCAAGGGCAATAATCTGTGGGCGCAGACCTACGATTCCGGCATCGCCTCCTACAACGCGCCCGGCGCAGGCAATACCGGCACCATCCAGGCCGGCGCGGTGGAGGACTCCAACGTCGACCTGACCGCGGAGCTGGTCAATATGATTACCGCGCAGCGTTATTACCAGGCCAATGCGCAGACCATCAAGACCCAGGACACCCTGGTGCAGACCCTGCTGAACATCTGATGAGCTGAGCGCGCGCGATGGATAGAATGCTTTACCTGGCGATGAACGGCGCCAAGCACGTGATGTGGCAGCAGGCCACCACCGCCAACAATCTGGCCAATGTGCACACCAACGGCTTCAAGGCCGACGTGGTGGCCTTCCGCGCCTTGCCGGTGGTGGGCGAGGGCGCGCCGACGCGGACCTATGTGGTGGACAACACCGTGGGCCACGATCTGAGCCAGGGCAGCCTGATGCACACCGGCAACGTCAGCGACTTCGCCATCGGTTCCAAAGGCTTCTTCGCGGTGCAGGCGCCGGACGGCAACGAGGCCTATACCCGCGACGGCGGCTATGTGCTGGACGCCACCGGCATGATGCGCACCCGCTCTGGCCTGCCCATCATGGGCGACGGCGGTCCCATCGTGGTGCCCACCGGTTCCCGCATTCAATTGGGCGAAGACGGCTCGGTGGTGGCGATTCCGCTGTCCGGCGCGGTGCGCACCCCGCAGCTGGTCGGGCAGATCAAGATGGTCAACCCCGGCCCCAAGGACGTGTACAAGGGCGAGGACGGCCTGTTCCGCGTCAACGGCGGCGGCAACGCGGCCGCCGACGCCAATGTCAAGCTGGTGCCGGAAATGCTGGAGGCCAGCAATGTCAACTCGGTGGAAAGCCTGGTGCAGATGATCTCCCATGCCCGCCAGTACGACCTCAACGTCCGCCTGATGCAGACCGCCCAGCAGGGCGATCAGCAGGCGGCTCAGCTGTTGTCCACCAACGGCTAAACCATAATATAAGATTTCGCCGCGGCGGCCCGACAGGGGCGGCGCGGTTCTGGAGACGAGGTAAACAAGCCATGATGCGCGCACTGTACATCGCCAAGACCGGCATGGATTCCAGCCAGTTTCAACTGGACGTGGTGTCCAACAACCTGGCCAACGTCAACACCGTGGGTTTCAAGCGCAGCCGCGGCATTTTCGAGGACTTGTATTACCAGACCCTGCGCCAGCCCGGCGCGCAGTTGGCCAACGGCAACACCACGCCCACCGGCCTGCAGGTGGGCACCGGTTCGGCGGCGGTGGCCACCGCCCGCATCCACTCCCAGGGCAATATGACCCAGACCACGCAACCGCTGGACATGGCGATTGGCGGCGAGGGCTTCTTCCGCATCCAGTTGCCGGACGGCACCACCGCCTATACCCGCAACGGCGAGTTCAAGCGCAACTCCAACGGCGACGTGGTGAACCCGGACGGCTATCCGCTGAACCCCAATATCAATATTCCCGGCACCGCCAACCAGATTACGGTGTCCACCGCCGGCGTGGTGCAGTACTTTTTGCCCAACAACCCGGCGGCGCAAACCGCGGGCACCATTCAGCTGACCACCTTTATCAACCCGCAGGGCCTGGAGAGCGTGGGCAATAATCTGTATTTGCAGTCCGCGTCTTCCGGCGATCCGCAGGACGGCGATCCGCAGACCGACACCCGCGGCGCGGTGCGTTCCGGTTTCCTGGAAGCGTCCAACGTCAACGTCACCGAAGAACTGGTGAACATGATCACCGCGCAGCGCGCGTTTGAAATGAACTCGCGGGCGATCACCACCGCGGACCAGATGCTGCAGAAGCTGAGCCAGTTGTAATGTAGCGTGGCGGCCGTCGCCGATGGCCGCCGATTGAAATGAATAAACGAGGTGTTTCATGAAAGCGATGGCGATGGCGGCCTTGCTGGCCGCGCTCTTGAGCGCTTGCGTGACCCAGGAACCGCCGCTGGTGCAGCAGCCCACCAGCGCGCGGCCGCAGCCGCAGCCGGTCAGCATGCCCAGCAACGGCTCGATTTTCCAGACGGCCAGCTACCGGCCCTTGTTCCAGGACCGGATGCCGGGCTATGTCGGCGACACCCTGACGGTGAACATCCAGGAAAACTCGTCGACGTCGGCGTCGGAGCAGACCACCAACACCCGCACCTCGGGCCTGAACAGCAGCATCAACGCCGGCATCAAGATTCCCTTCCTGCCCAGCGGCGCCGCCGGCGGTTTGGCCGGCGCCAATTTTGGCGGTACGGGTTCGGCCAACAATACCGGCAAGGGCGACAACAAGGTGGCCACCTCCTTCGTCAGCTCCATCACCGTCACGGTGCTGGAGGTGTTGCCCAACGGCAATCTGTCGATCAGCGGCGAGAAAGTCGTGCGGGTGAACAGCGACACCGAGTCCATCCGCCTGTCCGGCGTGGTCAACCCCCGCGACATCAGCGCGGATCGCAGCGTGTCTTCGCTCAAGGTGGCGGACGCGCGCATCGAGCAGCAGACCAAGGGCACGCACCGGCTGTACAATGAGCCGGGCTGGTTGACCAAGTTTTTCATGAGCATATTGCCGATTTAACGAATTAGCGGCCCGGGCGCGGCCATCTGGCGGGCGCGGCGGGCTGAAAGCGGGCGAGATAATGAAGCGATTGATGTTAGCGATGCTGCTGGCGCTGGCCCTGTTCCCGGCCATGGCGGCGCAGCGTTTGAAGGATCTGACCAATGTCGGCGGGGTGCGTCCCAACCAGCTGATAGGCTACGGCCTGGTGGTGGGCCTGGACGGCAGCGGCGACAAAGTCACGTCTTCGCCGTTCACCGGCCAGGCAATGTCCAATATGCTGAACCAGCTGGGCGTGCAAGTGCCGCCTGGCACCAAGCTCGACCCCAAAAACATCGCCGCGGTCACGCTGACCGCGACCTTGCCGCCGTTCGCGCGGCAGGGGCAGACCATAGACGTGACGGCTTCGTCGATCGGCGACGCCAAGAGCCTGCGCGGCGGCACCTTGCTGCTGTCGCCGCTGAAGGGCGCGGACGGACAGATCTACGCGATGGCGCAGGGCAATGTGGTTGTCGGCGGCGCCGGCGCCTCGGCGGGCGGCAGCTCCGCCCAGATCAATCAGCTCAGCGTGGGCCGCATTCCGGCCGGCGCCACGGTGGAGCGCGAAGTGCCCACCGCGCTGGGTTCCGGCGAATTCATCAATCTGGAGTTGCGCGAGTCCGATTTCACCACCGCCAACCGCGTGGTGCAGGCGATCAACAAATCGTTCGGCCAGGGCACCGCGCGCGCGGTGGACGGCCGGCTGATCGAAGTGCGCGCGCCGTTCGACCCGGACCAGCGCGTGCAGTTTCTGGCCAAAATGGAAAATATTGCCGTCGACCCGGCAGATGTTTCCCCCACCGTCATCATCAACGCCCGCACCGGCTCCATCGTGATGAATCAGGCGGTGACCCTGGCGCCGTGCGCGGTGTCGCACGGCAATCTGACGGTGACGGTCAGCAACACGCCGCAAGTGAGCCAGCCCAACCCGCTGTCCGGCGGCAAGACCACGGTGACCAATCAGGCCGACATCAGCATCAACACCCCGGGCAGCAAGCTGATCAGCGTGCCCAACGGCGCCAATCTGTCGCGAGTGGTGGCGGCGCTGAACGCGCTGGGCGCGAACGCCCAGGATCTGATTTCCATTCTGCAGGCGATGAAGTCCGCCGGCGCGCTGAAAGCGGATCTGCAGATCATCTGACGCGCCGCGAGAACGGCAAGGAAAAAGACGGCCGGGCGGCCGTCTTTTTTTTCTGGCCCGAATCTTGCTTTTAGCTGGATTCCAGGAGCGAGAAATGACGATTCAGTCCATCAATGCCGGCGCCGTGAGCGCCAACGATTTGCTAAACCGGCAGCTGGCCGTGGATCCGAACCAGCTGAACGAGTTGCGAGCGCAGGCGATCAAGGATCCCAAGGGCGCGGCGCGGCAGGCGGCGTCGCAGTTCGAGGCCTTGTTGATGAACACCTTGCTCAAGAGCATGCGCGAGACCAAGTTCGACCCGGAAGGCGAATCCAACGATTTGAGCACCTACCAGGGCCTGTACGATCAGCAGCTGACTCAGGCCTTGAGCTCCAACGGCGGCCTGGGCCTGGGCGACATGCTGTATCGCCAGATCGCCAAGCAATCGAATTTCGATCCGGACGACAAGAGCGCGCGCACGATTTACGCCGCTCCAGGGCCGCAACTGGCTGCGCGGCCGGCCGGCGGCGCCAAGGCTCTGCAGGCCTACCAGGAAGCGCAGCAAACCGCCAGCGCGGCGCTGACCTTGGCGGCTCCGGCCGGTCAGGCCAAGGCCGAGGCGGCCGGCAAGGGCGGCAGCCGCGACTTCGCCGCCGAAATGTTGCCGCACGCCCGCACGGCGGCGGCCCAGTTGGGCGTGGCGCCGGAAGCCGTGGTCGCGCACGCGGCGCTGGAAAGCGGCTGGGGCAAGCGGGCGATCCGCCACCCGGACGGCAGCAACAGCCATAATCTGTTCGGCATCAAGGCCAGCGGGGATTGGCAGGGGCGCACGGTCAGCGTGATGACCACTGAATACGAGGGCGGAGTCGCGCAGAAGCGGGTGGAAAAATTCCGCGCCTACGGCTCTTACGCCGAGGCCTTCGGCGACTACGCCCGGCTGTTGAAGGATTCGCCGCGCTACAAGAGCGCGCTGAACCAGGGGCAGAACATGTACGGCTTCGCGCATGCGCTGCAATCCGGCGGCTACGCCACCGATCCGCGCTACGCGCGCAAGCTGGTGGACGTGGCGGCGACGTTGGCGCAGCAAACCACGCGCAGTTAAGAACAAGGCTGCGGCGGCCGAGCTTGCGCTTCAGGGTCAAGTTTCGGCGCGCCGGGCCGATAAAGCAAACAGAGGTAAATCATGAGCTCCAATATTTTCTCGATCGGCGTGAGCGGACTGAATGCGGCTCAAACGGCTTTGTCGGTAACCGGCAACAACATCGCCAACGTCTCCACGCCGGGATACAACGTTCAATACATCACCCAGGCCGGCCGCACGCCGCAATACCAGGGCTTCGGTTTCCTGGGGCAGGGCGTGGACGTCACCAATGTGCTGCGCACCTATGACAAATTCTTGTCCGGTCAGGTGCAAACCGCGCAGACCAACAGCAGCTATTACAGCACCCAGGTCAAGCAGCTGAATCAGATCAACAATCTGATGGCGTCGACCGACGTTTCCATCCTTCCCGCTTTGCAGGATTTCTTCGGCGCGATGCAGACACTGTCGCAGCAGCCGGACGCCATTCCCAGCCGGCAGACCGTGCTGAACATGGCCCAGGCGCTGAGCACCAAGTTCGCCACCATCGACGGACAGCTGCAACAGCTGCAGTCCGGCGCCAACGGCCAGATCAAGACCACGGTGGACAGCATCAACGCGCTGGCTTCGCAGATCGCCAGTCTCAACACCGAAATCGCCGCATTGACTGGCGGCAATCAGTTGAGTGCGCAGCCCAACACGCTGATGGACCAGCGCGATCAGGCGATGCTGGAATTGAACAAGCTGGTCAGCGCCAAGGCGGTGCCGCAGGCGGACGGCACTTACTCCGTCTACATCGGCAACGGTCAGACCCTGGTGACCGGCGGTCAGACCAACACCCTGGCCACGCAGCCCTTGGCCAGCGATCCCACCACCTTGCAGCTGGTGTTCAACAATCCCAACGGCACGGTGACGGCGATTCCGAACAATCTGGTTTCCGGCGGCCAGTTGGGAGGTTTGCTGAACTTCCGCGACGGTCCCTTGCTGCAGGCGCGGCAGCAGCTGGGCACGATGGCGATCAACTTTTCCGCTTCGATCAATTATCAGAACCAGCTGGGCGTCGACAACACCGGCGCCGCCGGTCAGCCCATTTTCAACGATCTGAGCAGCTACGCCTCCAATCCGCAGAACGCGGCCGGCAATCTGCAAGTGCTAATGGGCGACCCCAATAAACTGGCCACCGCGTCCAATATGGTGTCCACCGGCGGAGCAGGCGGCAACGGCGTCACCATGAGCGGTGTGTGGGCCACGTTGCCGGGCGGTTACGCGGGCAGCATCAACAGCGTGCCGCCGGTCTTTCCCAGCACCACGACGCACCCGTCCATCGGCATGACCGGGATGACCATTACCGCCACCGGCAGTCCGGCGACGATGACCGCCACCATCGCCGGCCCCAACGGCGGCGGCCCTTACAATGTGGTGCCGGCGGGCGGCGGCGCCAGCAACAGCTTCAAGCTGCAGACCACGGCGGTGCCGCCGGTGGACGTAGGCGTCAGCTTTCAGCTGTCCGGCGCGCCGGTCAACGGCCAGACCTTCACCGTGGGCCCAGCCCCGGCCGGCACCAAGCCGCCGCCGGGCGACAACACCAATTTGCGCGAGCTGCTGGCGCAGCAGAACCTCAAGCTGGTGGGCAATCAGTCCTACGGTTCTTATTATTCGACGCTGGTGGCCTCGGTGGGCAACCAGACCAATACCGCGCAGCTACAGTCCGCGGCGATGTTGAATACTTTGAAGCAAACCACGGAAAGCCTGTCCAACGTCACCGGGGTGAGCCTGGATCAGGAGGCGGCCAATCTGATCAAGTATCAACAGTCTTATCAGGCATGCAGCAAGGTGATACAGGTGGCGCAAACCACCTTCTCCAGCATTCTGAACCTGATGGGCTAAGGAGAGACCGATGCGTATCAGCTCCAACAACATTTATCAGTCCGGCCTGAACAATATGCAGAGCTTGCAGGCCAGCATCTACAAGCTCACCATGCAGATCGACAATCAGCAGCGGGTAGTGACGCCGGCCGACGATCCGGTCGCCGCGGCGCGCATTCTGCTGATCAGCCAGTCGCAGGGTCAGAACAGCCAGTACATCAGCAATACCCAGGCGGTCAGTTCCTGGCTGTCGCTGTCCGAAACCGCGATCAAGAGTTCGTCGGATTTGATGGCCAGCATGAAGAGTCTGGCGATTTCCGCCGGCAGCGGCGCCTTGAGCCCAACCGAGCTGCAGGCGATCCAGAAGCAGCTGCAGGAGGGCATCACCGAGTTGACGACTTACGCCAACTCCACCGACGGCCGCGGCAACTATCTGTTCAGTGGCAACAAGACCGATACGCTGCCCTTCACCGTCAGCCTGTCGGCGGTGCCGCCGGCGACGTATCAAGGCGATACCGGCCAGCGCAGCGTGCAGATCAGCGCCTCGCAGCAGATGACGATTTCCGATCCGGGCAGCACGGTGTTCGGCACGCCCGGCGGCAGCGCCACCGCGGCCTTCGACGGCCTGATCCAGTTGAACACCCTGCTGGGCCAGAATCCCAAACCCGCCAACTTCGGTACCCAGCTGAACAGCGCGATCAACGCCATCGACTCGGCTCAGCAGCAGATGTCGCTGTCTTTGGCGTCCATCGGCGCCCGGGGTCAGCAGAACGACAATATGCAGAATGTCGGGGGCAGCCTGAAACTGCAGTACGCCAGCAGCATCGGCGATTTGCAGGATCTGGACATGCCGCAGGCGATCTCTGATTTCACCCTGGCGCAGACTTCCTTGAAGTACAGCCAGCTGACCTACAACAAGGTGACCCAGCTCTCGCTGTTCAACTATATTTCCTGACCGGCGTTAGCCGGACACGACAAAGGCCGCGTAAGCGGCCTTTGTCGTTGGCGCGGGGCCGATTCAGCCGTAGATGTCCACCTGGCTGATGCGGCCGGCGCGACCGTCTTCGGTCAGATAGACGCCGGAACGGCGGATGTCGGCCTGGGACTGGTTGTCGGCGTTCTTGATGCTGAACGGGCTGTCCACGCTGGGCAGCAGGATGGCGCCGATGCCCAACTCCTTCAGACCCATCAGCTGGTCCTTGTCGCCGTCGCGGCCGGACCAGAGTTTCAGCTGCGCGAACGCGGCGTCGCCGTCATCCAGCACGCCGTCGCCATTGCCGTCCAGCTTGGCCAGATCGGCGAAGCCGTTGCCCGACTGGATGCCGAACAGTTCATTGCCGTCGTTGACCTTGCCGTCGCCGTTGCGATCCAGAGCCAGCCAGCCGCCGTTGTTGACGAAGGGCAACTGGGTCTGCTTGCCCGCGCCTTGCAGGTCGAAGCTGACGCTGGCGCCGCTGAAGCTGCCGGCGTCGTTGCCCAGGGTCAGCATCAGGGGGTCGGTGGCGTTGCCGTTGCCGAACTGGATAGTGTTGCTGCTGTGGTATTCGAAGCTGCGGCTCATTTGCACGTCCAGCGCGAAGTTGAATTCGCGGCCGTCCTGGGTCTTGATCGAGCCCTTGGCTGAAAACGCCAGGCTTTCGCTTTCCTGATAGTCGACGGTCTGCTTGAGCTCGCCGCCGACGAGCAGTTGCTGCGGCGCCGAAGACTGGCCGGAGCGCGCGGGGCGCGAGTCGGCGGATGGCTGCTCCTTGCCGTCGTCTCTTTGCAAAGTGCCGTCAACCACTTTGAATTTGACGCCCAGCACTTTTTCCAGAATGTCCTTGATCAGCCCCAGCATCGGCGTCATGCCATCGGAGAATTCCTTGTCCTTGGCGCTGGCGTTGACGCCGTCGGGACTCAGGCTGACGTCGGAGGAGGATTTCGCAGGGGCGGAGGCGGGAGGGAGTTGTACCCAGGCGCGGCTTAGTTGTTGAACGGTGAGGCTTTGACTGAAACTGTATTGGCTGCTCATCGACAGCGCCATGGACGCGACTCGCATTGCAGGCTCCGGAACAGGAAGTGTAGGTGAACAGATATCGTCAATCCGGAGGGAAACTTGATGGCGTGGAAACACCTAGCCGGCGGAGGCCGGTCAGGCCGGAGCCTCAGTTGCGCGCAGGCTGGATGCTGAGGGTTTCGATATGGTCGATCTGCATGATCTCGCGCGACAGGTCGACGACATTGATCAGGTCGCGCCGGTTTTGCGCGGAGACCAGAAAGCTCCATTCGGTGGCGTCCGGACCGGCGTTCAGCGCGATGCTATCCTCGTGCAGACGCACGCCGAAGCGAAGCAGGCCTGCGCTCAGCGTTTGCACCGTCCACTGGTATTCCGGCTTGAAGCGGATGACGATGAACAGGCTGAAGCGGCGCGGCAGCCGGTTCTCCATTTGATTGATGGAGAGCATGCACAGCACGCACAGCAGGGTGATGGCGATGGCGGCGGCGTAGAAGCCGACGCCGACCAGAATGCCTATCACCGAGGACATCCAGATCGAGGCGGCCGAGGTCAGGCCGCTGATGGTCAGGCCCTCCTTCATGATCATGCCGGCGCCAAGGAAACCGACGCCGGTCAAGACGCCCTGGGCCACCCGCGTCATGTCGCCGTGGGTCATGTCGGGATAAAGGCCGCCGTACCAGTAGCCGGAATAACCGACGATGCTGATGGCCGCGGCCGAGGCCATCGACACCAGGCCGTAAGTGCGCATGCCGGCGGCGCGGCCGTTGAACCAGCGCTCGTAGCCCACCAGACAGCCCAGCAGCAGGCCGCCCAACAGGTTCAGCGTGATCAGCAAATTGATTTCCCACTTGGGGGTGGACCAGTACTGACTGATCAGTTCGGCGAAGGAGATATCCATGCATGCTCCGTTGGCGCTTGGGCCGGAGTGCCGACGATAGCAAGTTGCGCCGGCGCGCGCCACTGTCGGTTCAGCGCGGCAGCCATTCGGCGGCGTGGCTGCCCAGCGGCATCGAGGGCAGCGCCCAGTGCGCCGGCGTCAGGGAAAGCCGGGCCGCGTGGCGGACGGCGCGCAAGCTTCCAAAGCCCGACGCGTAGTCGTCCAGCCAGGGCGCGACCTGTTCCAGGCCGGGGTCCGCCGCCGCGCAAGCGGCTTGGTCGGCGCCGAGCTGGCGCAAGCAGAGCCCGGTTCGCGCCAGCGAAACCTGCACCTGCCAGCTGCCGCCTTCCCGCATCTGACGGGCGAGCGCGGCGACGACGCCGAAGGCGAGCAGGTAGCCGGCGGCGTGGTCCAGCGCCTGGGCCGGCAAGGCGCGCGGTTGCTCGCCGCCGAATGCCGCGGCTTCCGCATGATTGAAGCCGCTGGCGGTCTGCACCAGCGAGTCGAAGCCGCGTCGTTCGGCCCAGGGACCGGCATGGCCGTAGGCGGACAGCGAAGCGTAGACGATGCCGGGCCGCAGGCGCGCGGCTTGTTCCGGGCCGAAGCCGAGCGCGTCGAGAGCACCGGGCCGGTAGCCCTGAACGAAGACGTCGGCCTCGGCCAGCAGGCGCCGCAGTCGCTCGCCGTCGGCGGCCTGGCGCAGATCAAGCTCGGCGTTGCGCTTGCCGCGGCCGGTATCGATGTCCAGCGGCAGGATGGACGGCAGCCGCGGCGAAGTGATGCGCAACACGTCGGCGCCGTGCGCGGCTAGGGTGCGTCCGCCCACCGGGCCGGCGATGATGCGGGTCAGATCCAGAACGCGTATGTCTTGCAAGGGGCGGGGCGCAAAGGGGCGGGCCAGCGGCGGCGCATCGCCTATCCGCCTTATGTCGAGCAAGGGCAGGGCGGCGACGGCCTGGCCCTGCGGATGCCGGTCCCACTCATCGAAGCTGCGCAGCGCCGTCGCCACCAGGCCGCGGTCGGCGGCGGCCTGCTCGAAACCGAAAGCTTGCCAGCCTTGCAAGGCGGCGGCCACGCTGTCCTTGTCGTGGCGACAGTTCAGCAGCCGCAGGATGCCGTCGCGATGGTGGGGGAAGTTGGTGTGGATGCGCACCCAGCGGCCGTCGCCGCAGCGATAAGGGCCGGCGATGGCGTCCCATAATTCGGGGGCCGGCGCGCCATCCACGCGCAAATAGCGCTCGCTGCGGAATTCGGCGGCGGCGTGGGCCAGATCGACGGCGACGCTCTGCGTCTCGCCGCCGCGCAGGCGCCAGAGTTCGGTCGCCATCAGCGCGCTGGCGGCGATGCTGGCCTGGGCCAGAGAGCCGACGGCAAAGGACGAAGGCAGTGGCGCGGCGCCTGCCGGCAGCTGCGCGCGCTCCAGCGCGGAGGGATCGAGGGCTGCGGCGGCCCAGAGCTGGGCCAGGGCCTGTTGGCCGTTCAGTGCGGGCATGGGGACAGGGCGGCGGTGGCTATTAGCTTGATCTTTCAACAGTCGGCGGGGCGCGTCAAGCAATGTGATTTTTCACATCGACCGCGATTTAAGTTTGTCGCGCGGCGGCCGCCTTGTGAGGGTAACGGCAGCGATGCCGGACCAACCAACCTGACTTCTGGAGCACATAGACATGCTGAGCCTGCACACCAATATCGCCGCACTGAACACCAAGTCCAACCTGACCGGCACCCAAACCGCGCTGTCCACCTCGATGACCCGTCTGGGCACCGGCCTGCGCATCAACTCCGCGATGGACGACGCCGCCGGCCTGCAGATCGCCACCCGTCTGGACGCGCAAAGCCGCGGCATGCAAGTGGCGATGAAGAACGCGCAGAACGGCATCTCCATGCTGCAAACCGCCGAAGGCGCGCTGAACGAAGTAACCAACATCCTGCAGCGCATGAAGGACCTGTCCACCGAAGGCGCCAACGCCACCTCCACCAAGGCCGACAAGAGCGCGATGCAGTCCGAATTCGCCGAACTGGGCAAGGAACTGACCAACATCATGAAGAACACCTCCTTCGGCGGCGAGAAACTGCTGCAAGGCGGCAAGCTGACCGATGAGATGAAGTTCCAGATCGGCGCATCGGCCGACGAATCCATGACGGTGAACATGAAGGATGGCATGACCGCGTTGAACAATGCGCTGGGCAGCGTTTCCAAGACCTTCTTCAAGGATGATGCCGCCGGCACCGCCTACGCCACCGCAGTGAAAACCGCTACCGATGCGATGCCGGCTCTGGTTACCGCGACCGACACCGCTAAAACCGCTTATGATGCCGATCCGACCGATGGCGCCAAGAAAACCGCTTACGAAACCGCGCTGAAAGCTCAGCAAGACGGCCAAGCCGCACTGGACAAAGCCGCCAAGGGCGACGAAATCGGTAAAACCGACACCATCAACACCATCCAGGCCGCTCTGGATTCGGTCGGCTCGGTTCGCTCCTCCCTGGGCGCCAACGCCAACCGTCTGGACCACGTGAACAACAACCTGGCCAACGTCAACAACAACACCCTGGCCGCCAAGGGTCGTATCATGGACACTGACTACGCCAACGAAAGCGCCAGCATGACTTCCAAGCAAATGCTGATGCAAGCCGGCACTTCCATGCTGAAGCAAAGCGGCAGCATGAGCAGCCTGGCCATGTCCCTGCTGCAGTAATCAAGATTCCGCGCCGATGCGGCGCGAGTTCGAAGCCAGCTGCGCATGCGGCTGGCTTTTTTGCGTCATGCGCGCGGACCTTGCTGAAGGAGCAAACCCATTTCAATCCGAGCGATCACGGCGGCGACTCCGGTCACGCCGAGCGCGCCGATCTCGAACGGCGCGCAGCCGGGCGCGGAGCTGACGCCGGGCCTGCAGTGGCGGGCGGTGTTGAGCCGAGGCGCGGACGGCCGGCCGCTATTGAGCGGCGACGGCATCCAGCTGGCCTTGCCGTCCTGGCCGCAAGGCGCGGCGGAGTTGACGCCCGGGACAGTGTTGAAAGTGCTGGTGCTGGCCACCCAACCGCGGCTGGAGCTGTCGCTGTTGGCGGAGAGACCGGACAGAGACGGCGACGGCGAAGCGCCGGCGCGGGCTTGGCAATTGGAGCAGGCGGCGATGCCGAAGCTGGCGAAGCCTTTGCCGACGGCGGCCGAGCTGGCGCAATCCTGGCGGCAGGCTTTGCTGGGGCGCCTGACTCAGGCCGCGACGCAGTTTCAGCAAGCGGGCGGCAGCCATCTGCCCGGCGCCTTGTTGCAGCAGCTGCCCGAGCTGGCCTTGGCCGGCGTTCGGCAGACCGCCGGCGAGCCGCCCTTGCCGCTGACTCTGCCGTTCTGGCTATGGGGCGGTCCGGCGCTGGCGCTGAGCGTAGAGGACGCGCTGGAGCGCGAGTCCGAGCCGGAACTGGACGAACTGGACTTGCTGCTGTGGCTGACGGCGCCGGGAATCGGCGCGTTCTGCCTGCGCATCCGCCGCGTGGCGGACGGGGTGGCCTTGGCCTTTGTCGCGGAAGCCGAGGCGTGCCGCGCCTTGCGGCGGCGTCTGCCGGAGATTGAAGCCGCGGCGGAACGAGGCGGCGGCAAGCTCGCCGTCTGCCTGATCGGCGAGCGCATGCCGTGGCTCGGCCTGGCGATCAGTAGGCATGGCGCCACCGGCTTGCAGGCGCAGCGTCTGTCGCCGCTGTTGTTCGCCGTGGCGGCGGAAGTGGCCGGCCAATTGTTGGCGAGGGACGGTGCGTCGCTTTGAGCCGGTGGTGGTCTATAGTGGGTCCATGTTGCGCCTTCTCGTACTGCTGCTGTGTCTGCTGAGCGTGGAGCCTGTCGCCGCCGGCTCCGCGGCCGCGGGCGTTGACGCGCCGCAAGCCCGGGACAACAACCCGGCGCGGGAGTGGACCGAGTGGGACGGCCCCGTCAGCGGCCCCGCGGCGCAGCCTGGCCGCAGCGTCTGGTTTTTGGCGTCGGACCTGCGCAACGGCGGCGTGGTCGGGGTCTATCGGGGCCTGGCCGAGGCGGGGCGTTTGCTGGGCTGGCGCTTGACGCTGTTGGACGGCCAGGGGCAAGGGAGCTCCTTGCTCCGGTTTCTGGAGAGCGCGCAGCGGGAACGGCCGGCCGCGGTGGCCTTGGGGGGCTTCGACGCTCAGGAATTCCGGCCGCAGATTGAACGCTTGCGCGCGCTCGGCGTGACCGTGCTTGGCTGGCATGCCGGCGACAAGCCCGGCCCCTTGCCCGGCCTGCTGTTCACCAATATCTCCACCAGCCCTTTGGCCGCGGCGCAAGCGGCCGCCGATTACATCGTGGCCAGCAGCCACGGTCCGGTGGGCGTGGTGCTGTTCACCGACAGCCGCTTCGCCATCGCCACCGCCAAAACCCGGCAGGCGGTGCGGCAGCTGCAGGCCTGCCGGCGCTGCAAGGTGCTGGCGGTGGAAGACCTGTCGCTGGCCCTGGTCCAGCAGCAACTGCCGGACAAGGTGACGGAGCTGTATCGGCGACACGGCAGGGCCTGGACCCACAGCATAGGCATCAACGACCTGTATTACGATTCCATCGGCCATCCGCTGGGGAAATTGAACGCCTTCGTGGCCAATATTTCGCTGGGCGACGGCTCGCTCAGCGCGATGAGGCGGATTCGGGCGGGCCTGATGCAGGAAGCGACCATAGCCGAACCCTTGCACCTGCACGGCTGGCAGATGGCGGACGAACTGAACCGCGCCTTTGCCGGCCAGCCGCCCAGCCTGTACGTGACCCAGCCGCATTTGCTGGTCAGGCAGACGATACGCGACAGTTATCTGAGCATAGGCTACGACCCGGACAACGGTTACCGTCGCGCCTACGCCGCCATCTGGTTCCCGCGGCATTGATTTGACGGCTGCCGCGTGCTTAACTGGCGCCACGTCAACGCATCGTCATTTTCCATGGTTTCCACAATTTCCACGCAAGTGTTGGTCCACTTGGTACTGGGCGCCTTGTTGCTGCCGCCGCTGAACATGTTGTTGCTGATGTTGCTGGGCTTGGGGTTGCGTCGCCGTTGGCGGCGCTTGGGCGCCGGCCTCTTGGTGCTGGGCATGGCGGGTCTGTACGCATTGAGCACGCCGCTGACGGCGATGTGGCTGAACCGGGGTCTGGAGCGCTACCCGGTGATAGACGCCGAGCAACTGGGCCGGGTGGAAGCCATCGTGGTCTTGTCCGGCGGCAAGAAGCCGGCGCCCGAGTACGGCCGCATGGAGCCGGCGGCGGATTCACTGGCGCGGCTGCGCTACGCCGCGCGGCTGGCGCGTCAAAGCGGCAAGCCCATGTTGTTGACCGGCGGCGCGCCGATGGGAGGGGAAGCGGAGGCCGCGTTGATGGCGCGGGTTCTGAGCGAGGACTACGGCATTGTTCCGCGTTGGGTGGAGACGCGTTCCAACACCACGCTGGAAAACGCGCGCTATTCCGCCGAGCTGCTGCGCTCGGCCGGGATCAAGCGGATTGCGCTGGTCAGCCAGGGCTGGCATCTGCGCCGGGCCTTGCCGTTTTTCGAGCGCCAGGGCCTGGAGGTGACGGCCGCGCCAACCGCCTTTATCCGTTACGGCGGCGGCGGCGTGGCCTGGTGGCTGCCCAGCGGACGGGCGATGCAGGAGTGCCACGCCGCTTTGCGGGAATGGCTGGGCATGCTGTTTTACCGGATGAAAGGAGAATAAGCGATGCCGGAGCAAGCCGCCGAGTCCTCGTTTCCGGCCGCGAGGCCAAAGGTCGATCACCGTTTCTGGCGAGACGCGGCCTTGCCGCAGTTCGAGGCCCGCTCGGTGGCCGACGGACGCCGCGTCTGTTACGCCAAGCACGCTCACGAGACCTTCTCCCTCGGCGTCATCACCGCCGGCGCTTGCGACTACTTCAACGGCAAGGTGCGCCGCAGCGAGCAGGGTTCCATGGTGTTGATGAACCCGGGCGACACGCATGCCTGCAATCCCGTGGCGGGGCAGGCCTGGTCCTATCGCATGCTGTATGTGGACGTCGCCTGGCTCGGCGGTTTGCAGCAGACGCTGGGCCTGGGCCAAGCCGGCGGCTTTCGTCCCTTTGGCGACGCGGCGAGCCGGGACCCGCGTTTGTTCGCCGGCTTCAACGCCCTGTTCAAGGTGCTGTGCGCGGAGGGGCGGGGGCTCTTGGAGAAAGACGAGGCCGCTACGGCCTTTTTCGGCGACGCTCACCGTATCTTGGGCTTGGGCGTCGAGCCGGCGGCGGAGTCGAACCAGCGTTTGGCGCGCGCGGCGGAGTACATCGCCGCGCATTGCGACCAGGCCTTGCGCCTGGAGGACATCTGCGCGGCGGCGGACTTGTCGGCTTCCTATCTGATTCGCGCGTTCAAACGGCGTTACGGGGTCACGCCGCATGATTTTCTGCTGAATCAGCGGGTGCAACTGGCGCGGCGCCTGGTGCGCGGCGGGCTGCCCTTGGCGCAAGTGGCGCAGGACGCCGGTTTTTCCGACCAGGCCCATCTGCAGAGAATCTTCAAACAGTACGTCGCCGCGACGCCGGGCCAGTACCGCGCCGGCTCAGCTCAGCAAGCCCAGCGCGCTTAGTCCCAGCAACAAGGCCATGGCCTGGTTGAAGCGGCGCAGCCGCCTGGGCGAGCCCAGCTTTTGTCCAAGCCAGGCGCCGGCCAGCACCCAGCAGGCGATCGAGGCGTAGCAGATCAGAAAGTAAAGCGCGGCGAAACGCCATAGCGCCGTCGCGTCTTGGCCGGAGGTGAACGCCGCGCAGCCCGCCAGCGCCGCGATCCAGGCCTTGGGATTCAGCCATTGAATCGCCGCGCCGCGCCACCAGCTTGGCCGGGCGCCGTTCTTGTCCAAATCCAGCGAACCGTCGCTGCGAGCCAATTGATACGCCATATAGAGCAAGAACGCCACGCCGCCCCATTGCAAGCCCTGGGTCAAGGCCGGCCACTGCCGCAAGGTCTGCTCCAGGCCCAGGCCGGTCAGCAGCAGCAGCAAGGTGAAGCCGGCGGTGGCGCCGCCGACATGGCGCATGCCGGCGCGCGCGCCGTAACGAGCGCCGCAGCTGAGCGCGACGATGTTGACCGGGCCCGGCGTGATGGAGGCGGCCAACGCAAAGCCGGCCATGGCGAGGGTCTGATTCATGAGGTCTCCTGTCGGTGGGCAGCGTGGCGGTCCGATGTCCGTCCTTGGCTGATGCGGACAAAGTAGCCGGACCGGGAGGGGGCGTATTGTAGAAAAATGACCAGGTTGTCGGTGCGGCATTCAAAAATGCCTTTGACATTACGTGTTTGATGTAATACCAATTAAATACCAGATGGCGTTCGATCCGGCACTCCGCCGGCCGCGCGCGCTGTCGTACCGCAAAGGAGGGTGCCGCATGTACTTGAAGGGGAAAGCCAAGTTGTGGGCGTCGGTATGCGTCATGGCCTTGGGCGCCGGCCCGGTTTTGGCCGCCGCGTGTCCGGATTGGCGAGAGGGGGCGACTTATCAGGCGGGCGATGTGGTGGCCTATTCCGCGGCCAATTACACTGCGCGCGCGGCGCATACCGCCTATGCGGGCGCCAATTGGAACCCGCCTGCCACGCCCACGCTGTGGCAGGCAGGAGGAAGCTGCGGCGCGGCGCCGGAGCCGACGCCGACCCCGGGACCATCGCCGACTCCGGGGCCGTCCGCGCCGTTCGCCAAGCATGCGCTGATCGGATATTGGCATAATTTCGCCAATCCCAGCGGCGACGCCTACCCGCTAAGCCAAGTCAGCGACGATTGGGATGTGATCGTCGTCGCCTTCGCCGACGATGCCGGCAACGGCAATCTCAGCTTCTCGCTGGATCCCAAGGCCGGCTCCGAGGCGCAGTTCATTCAGGATGTCCGGGCCAAGCAGGCCAAGGGCAAGAAGGTGGTGTTGTCGCTGGGCGGGCAGAACGGCTCGGTCACGTTGAATACTCCGGCGCAGACCCAGAATTTCGTCAACAGCCTCCACGCCATCATCGTCAAATACGGTTTCGACGGCATCGATCTGGACCTGGAAAGCGGGGTGTCGCAGGGCGCGCCCATCATCGGCAACCTGATCAGCGCGGTGAAGCAGTTGAAAACCAAGGTTGGCGCGGGTTTCTACCTGTCGATGGCGCCGGAGCATCCCTATGTTCAGGGAGGCTATGTCGCCTACGGCAGCATCTGGGGCGCTTATCTGCCCATCATCGACGCCTTGCGCGACGATTTGAGCGTCATCCATGTCCAGTACTACAACAATGGCGGGCTGAACACGCCGTATTCCAACGCGGCCTTGGCGGAGGGCAGCGTGGACATGCTGGTGGGCGGCAGCAAGATGCTGATCGAAGGCTTTCCGCTGGCTTACGGCGCCTCGGGCAGCTTCAAGGGTTTGCGGCCGGAGCAGGTGGCCTTCGGCGTGCCTTCCGGACGCAGCTCCGCCAATTCCGGCTTCGTCAGCGCGGACACGGTGATCAAGTCGCTGGATTGTCTGATGGCCTTGAGGAACTGCGGCGCCGTCAAGCCGGCTCAGGCCTATCCGACGTTCCGCGGCGTGATGAGCTGGTCCATCAATTGGGATAGGAAGGATGGTTTCCCGCTCTCGCGGCCGGTGGGCGCATCGCTGCGCGCCCGCAACTGAGGCGCGCAAAAAAACCGAGGCGCGGATGCGCCTCGGTTTTCAACGCCGCGCCGCCTAAGCGCGGCGGACGGTGAGCGGGCGCTTACAGCGCCGGCATCGCGTAGCCTTCGATCTGGGCGGCGGCGACCAGTTGGCCCAGGTAAGCCTGCATCGCCTTGTTGCCGGCCATATCGTTCAGGTATTGCTGCAGGCGGTCCTTGATCTCCTCAAAGCTCACTTTGCCGCCTTCGTGGCGCTCCTGCACCTGGATGATGTGGTAGCCGAACTGGGTCTGGACCAGTTCCGGCGCGATCTGGCCGGCGTCGGTGCTGAATACCGCCTGTTCGAATTCCGGCACCATTTGGCCGCGGCCGAACTGGCCCAGGCTGCCGCCTTGCTGGCCGGACGGGCAGGTGGAGTGTTCGCGGGCCAGATCGGCGAAGCGGGCCGGGTTGGCCTTGATGTCTTCCAGCACGCCTTCCGCCTTGGCTTTGGCCAGGCTGCCGGCCAGGCCTTCGCCCAGCGGGAACAGGATGTGGCTGGCCACGGCGGATTCGCCGCTGCTGAAACGCTCGGGGTATTGATTGTAGAACGCGAGGCAGGCGGCTTCGTCCACGGCGTCGACCTGCAGTTCCTGTTCCAGCAAGGCGCCGATGGCGGCGCCTTGGTCGGCGGTGTCGATGCCGATGGATTTGGCTTTCTGCAGCAGCAGCTCGCGCAGGACCAGCTCCTGAACGGCGGCATCGCGCGGGTTCGGCGCGTCAGCGTAGTGGGCTTGTTCCGCTTGCACCATGTCTTCGGTGATTTCGATGCCGTTGACTCGAATGGTCATGGAGATTTCCTGTGATGGTAAATGAGGGATGCGCCAAAGGGCGGAAACTGGCGATTAGAAAAGCGATCGCCGCGCTTGTCAAGAAAGGCGACGGGCGGTCCGCGGCGCTTTGGAGTAAACCACGAAAATTTTAAGAATAATCTTATATTTGTCCGGCTGCTTCGTCGCTAGTATACGAGTCATGCAGCTTCAGGGCTTGCAAGAAAACCCGGCCGGCCCTGCTCATTGTTTTACGCCGGTTGCCGCGTTTTCTGTGTTCATGCGTTATGTAGACGTCGTTCGTCTGTACTTTGTTTTGACGTGCCAAGCCTGCATTTGGACACTTGGTGAATTGAGATCCCCGTTTGGGCCGCGTTCGCGCGGCCTCTTTTTTTGCCCAGTCTGCCGAGTGTAACACGAAAGCAAGAGGGCTTGGCCCGCGTCCCCGCCGGCCGGCGCATAAAAAAAGAGCCCCGATCAGGGGGCTCTGAATTGCACCTTCGCTCAGGTGATCGACGCAACCCCCGGAGGGCGTGTATCCACAGCCGGCAGCGCTTCGATCGCATCGAATCCGCTCTCGGGGGAGGGCTGATTCGATGGACGCAGTATGCGCCTGCCGGCGCGGGCCAAATAGAGTGATTATTGGGGGCTTGTGTGACGGGCTGTGATGAAATCGGGGCGGGCTTAACATTTGCGCAATGAATTCGCGTTTTGGTCCTGGGCCAGGGCGGCGAGCATAAAAAAAGAGCCCCAGATGGGGCCCCCAATTTGCACCTTCGCTCAGGAGACCAACGCGCAGGCCAGAAGGGGTAGGTAATTTCCAACAGAACCCGCGCGCTGATCATGCCAGATCAGGACTCTTGCGAGCCCTGGCTGCTGACGGAAACCAGTATGCCGTTTTGTTTCGGGGCCGGATATTTGGATTTGTTGTGTTTTATGTGACGCTATGTGACCCGGACGGGATTGGCCGTTATCATGACGCAGTGCAAACAATCATGGCGCGCCGGCCGTGAACGGCGATCGATGGACGCCGCGCCGGCCCGTCTTTCAAGGGGAACAGCGTGGACAAGCATTACCCGGTGATCGATACCCGCAGCATTGTGATGCGTTGGGGCGATATGGATGCCGTCGGGCATTTGAACAATACCTATTATTTCCGCTATCTGGAGCAGATCCGCCTGGATTGGCTGGAAAGCCTGGGGCACGGCATCGACCCTAACGGTTGCGGCCCGGTGCTGGCGGGCACCGCCTGCGTGTTTCGCAAAGAGATCACCTATCCCGCCACGCTGGACATTACCATCGAACTGGAAAAACTGGGACGCAGCAGCCTGAAGCTGCGGCATCATTTTTATCGGCGCGACGATCCCGGCGTGGTCTACGCCAGCGGCGAGGTGACGCTGGTGTGGGTGGACTACCAGGCGGGCAAGTCGGTATCCATTCCCGAGGACATCCGCGAGGCGGTGGAGACGGCGGCACAGTCCGCCGCCTGAGGCGACCGCCTCTGTTTTCGCCCCCGTCGCCTTGGCGCGGCGGGGGCTTTTTCGCGGCCGGCGCAAGCCGGGCCGTCTGCTCGCCTCAGTTTCGCTGCGGCAGTTTGTTGCGCATCAGGTCGCGCATCAGAAAGCGGCTGGGGTGGGTGGCTTGCATCAGGCTGCGGGCTACCGGGGCCGGCTCGTCCTCCAGCAGGGCCGCGAGGATTTCGCCCGACAGCGGCGCGGTGATCATGCCGCGCGAGCCATGGGCGGTGTTGACGTAGAGGCCGTCTATCCAGGGCGAGGCGGCGCTCAGCTTCAGCGAGGCGTCCTTGCTCAGCGGCAAATAGGCGTCGATCAGGCTTTGGACGTGGGCGACCGGCCCGACGATGGGCAGGTAGTCCGGGCTGGTGCAGCGCAGCGCGGCGCGCCCGGCCAGGGCTTTGTCCAGCAGGCCTTCGCCGCCCAAGGCCTGGTACAGGCTGGGCGCGAGTCCCGCCAGCATCTGCAGGTTTTCCTGATGCTCGAACAGATTGACGCCGAGGTCTTCGGTGTTGAATTTGAAAGTGGCGCCCAGGCAGTGTTCGCCGAAGCGGGCCGGGGAGATGTAGCCCTCGCCGCACAGCACGGTGCGCAGCGCTTCGCTGCTCGCGGTGGCGCGCGCCACGGTGACCTGGCCGCGAATCTTTTTCAAGGGCAGGTGCTGGGTGGCGTCGAACGCGCCGGTTTCCGCGGCTCCGGCCAGAATGACCACGGAACCGATGGCCACCGATCCTTCATCGCCGATGGCGACCCAGCTTTTGTCCAGCGGGTTGTAGTCCAGCTCCACGATGGTGCGGCTGGTGCGGACTTGGATATTGGGATGCTCCACCAATTTGCGCACCAGCGCGGGCGGGTTGACCCAGCCGCCCTGAGGGAAGAACAGCCCGCCGTGTTGCAGTTCCATGCCGGCCAGCTCGCTGGCTTCCCGAGCGTCGACCGGACGCAGGAAGTCGGCGCCGAAACCGGCCGCGGCCAGCCCTTGCTGGCGTTCCGCCTCGGCCGCGTCGTAGGCCAGTTGCAGCACGCCGCAGCCGCGCCAGTGCGCGTCGTCTTCCGGCAATTGGGTTTTCAAGGTGCGCAGGCTGTAGCCGTAACCGGACAGGATCAAACGGGTCAGCGGGGTGAAGTGCGGCGACAGCTTGGTGTACAACACGCCCTGCGGGTTGCCGGAGGCGCCGCGGGCCAGCTCGGGCAGGCGCTCCACCACGGTTACCTGCCAGCCGCGGCAGGCCAGGCTGTAGGCGCTGGCGGCGCCGGCGATGCCGCCGCCGATGACGATGGCGCTGCGTTCCCCGTGCCGCCGCGCCGGACGGGCAAACCAAGGCGGCGACCACTCGCCGGCGGGCGGAGTTTGCAAATGGCCGTGGCTCATTTCCCGCTTATGGCCGAAGCCGGCGGTCTTGCCGACGGCGAAGCCGGCCTCGCTCAAGCCGCGGCGCACGAAGCCGGCGCTGGTGAAGGTGGCGAAGGTGGCGCCGGGCGCGGAAAGCCGCGCCATGGTCTGGAACAGTTCCGGCCGCCACATGTCCGGGTTCTTGGACGGGGCGAAGCCGTCGAGAAACCAGGCGTCGACGCGCGCGTCCACTTCCGGCAGCACCTCCAGCACGTCGCCGATCAACAAGGTCAGCGTGACGCGGCCCTGGCTCAGCAGCAGCCGGTGCCAGCCCGGGGGCAGGGCCTGGTATTGGGCCAGCAGTTGCCGAGCCAGTCCGGCGAGCTGGGGCCAGAGCGCCAGCGCCTGGGTCAGATCGCGCGGGGTCAGCGGAAATTTCTCCGCGCTGATGAAGTGCAGCCGCGTATCGGCCGGCGCGTATTGCAGGAAGCACTCCCACGCGCACAGGAAGTTCAGACCGGTGCCGAAGCCGGTTTCGGCGATGGTGAAGTGGCCGCCGGCGGACAGCTCGGCGAAGCGTTCGGCCAAGCGGTTGTGCCGCAGGAAGACATGGCGGGTTTCGTCCAGGCCGGAAGCGCGGGAAAAGTAGACGTCGCCGAATGCGAGGGAAACCGGTTGACCGTCTTGCCAGTCAAGTTGAGCGTGTGGGGTCATGCGCGCGGAGTCGGGGCGCGGCGCGGCGCCGCGGATGAATTAGGATGTTCTGATGATACCGCAGTTTTGCGCCGCGATCAGCGCCGCTCCGCGCGGCGGGCTTCGAATCGGTTCTCAGGCGATCTGCGCGGCGGCAAGGTCCAGTCGTTCCGGGGCCAGGCTGTCCAGCCGCAGGGGCATGGCCTCGGCCAGTTGCGGATAGTGCGTGCCCAGCGAGCGGTAATAGAGCGGATCGTAGTGCTTGGCCAGCAACTCCGCCACCAGGGCGTCGAAGCGCCCGGCCCGGATCATCTGGTTCCAGGCGTCCAGCTGTTCGCCGGAGTGCAGCCCTTTCAGGAAGCCCAGCTGGCGGATCAAGGCCTCCGGGTCTTGCAGGTAGAAGGCGTAATCTTCCAGCAGGAAGCGCACGCGCTCCGCCAAGGGCACGTCGATCAGCAGGCAGTCTCCTTGGTGCATCTGGCGGTAGAGCGCGTCGGGCAGGCTGACGAAGCCCACTTTCTTGCTTTCCGCCTCGATGAATACCGGGCGGTTGGGGTCCAGGGCGCGAATCTGTTGCAGCAGCAAGGTGTCGAACCATTTTTGCGGCGGCTGGGGCTGGTCCGGCAGCCGGCCCAATACCGAGCCGCGGTGATTGGCCAGTTGCTCCAGATCCAGCACCTGGTGGCCGGCGCGCGCCAGCGCCTGCAGCAAGCGGCTCTTGCCGGAGCCGGTGGGGCCGCAGATCACGCGCAGCCTGAGCCGGCCGGGCAGCTCTTCCAGCCATTGCAGCGCCTGGCGGCGGTAGGCTTTGTAGCCGCCCTCCAGCTGATGCGCGGGCCAGCCTATCTGGGCGAAGATCAGCGCCATGGAGCCGGAGCGCTGGCCGCCGCGCCAGCAGCAGATCAGCGGACGCCAGGACTTGGGCCGGTCGGAGAAACTTTCTTCGATATGGCGGGCGATGTTCTTGGCGGCCAGCGCGGCGCCGACCTTGCGAGCTTCGAACGGAGACACCTGTTTGTACAGGGTGCCGACGCGAATTCGCTCATCGTTGTCCAGAACCGGGCAATTAATGGCGCCGGGAATATGATCCTCGGCAAATTCTGCCGGGGAGCGGACGTCGATGATCTCGTCAAACTGCCCAAGCTGTGATACGTTCGCGACCTTGAAAAGCATAAATATGGCGGAGTCCGCAAATGGCTGAAATCAAATTGACGCAATTGTCTCACGGCGGCGGCTGCGGCTGCAAAATTGCCCCGGCGGTGCTGGAGTCCATTTTGTCGACGGCCAAGGAAAAGATGGCCTTTCCCAATCTGTTGGTGGGAGCGGAAACCAGCGACGACGCCGCGGTGTATCAGCTGAACGCCTCGCAGGCGATTGTGGCGACCACCGACTTCTTCATGCCCATCGTCGACGACGCCTATGATTTCGGCCGCATCGCCGCCACCAACGCGCTGTCGGACATTTACGCGATGGGCGCGACGCCCATCATGGCGCTGGCCATCGTCGGCATGCCGGTGAAGGTGCTGCCGGTGGAAACCATCCGCGACATTCTTTCCGGCGGCGAATCGGTATGCCACGCGGCCGGCATCCCGCTCGCCGGCGGCCATTCCATTGATTCCCCGGAGCCGATCTACGGCCTGGTGGCCTTGGGCGTGGTGCATCCGGACCAGCTCAAGCGCAACAGCGAGGCGCGCGACGGCGACGTGCTGATCCTGGGCAAGGGCCTGGGCGTCGGCGTGCTGGCGCAGGCGATGAAAAAAGGGGAGCTGGACGACAAGGGCTACCAGGCCTTGATCGCCTCCACCACCAAATTGAACACCGTGGGCGCGGAACTGGCGGCCATGGACGGCGTGCACGCGCTGACCGACGTCACCGGCTTCGGCCTGCTCGGCCATGCCCTGGAGGTGTGCAAGGGCGCGAAGCTGGCGGCGCACATCGATATGGCCGAGGTGCCGGTGATCGAGGAGGCGCGCGCTTTCGCGGAGCAAGGCTGCGGCCCGGGCGCGATCGAGCGCAATCTGGCCAGCTTCGGCGAGCATGTCGATTTCGGCGCGGAACTGCCGGAGTGGCAGCTGCGCTTGCTGGCCGATCCGCAGACCAGCGGCGGCTTGCTGGCGGCGGTGGCGCCGGAGCAGGCGGACGAAGTCCTGGCGCGTTTCCAGCGCGCCGGCTTCGGCTATGCCGCCAAGATCGGCCGTCTGGCCGCGGGCGAGGCCCGCGTCATCGTTCGCTGAGCGGCGCGACGTGGACGACGCCCATCCGCAGAGCCCGCCGCTGGTCGCCCGCGACCGGCCTTTGGCGGAACTGGTGCGGCTGGCGCCGGGGCGAGTGGGCGGCGCGCGCCGCTCCTGCGCCGGCGACGTTTCTATCCCGTGGTTCGACGGCAGCGTGGCGGCGGGCTTCCCGTCGCCGGCCGACGACTATCTCGAGCGTTCGCTCAATCTCAACGACTTCCTGATCCAGCACCCGGACACCAGTTTCTTCGTGCGCGTCGCCGGCGACGCCATGGCCGGGGCCGGCATTTTCGACGGCGACCTGCTGATCGTCGATCGCCTGCTGCCGCCGCGCCACAACGATGTGGTGGTGGCGGTGGCGGGCGACGAATTCCTGGTGCGCCGCTTGCACCTGAGCCCTGGTCAAGTCTGCTTACGCGCTGCGCAGCCGGGCTACGCCGATTTGCAGGCGGAGGCCGGCGTCGAGATCTGGGGCGTGGTCAGCTCAGTGGTGCGCTCGCTGCGCTGACCTTACCGGCGCGGCTTTTAAAGTCTTGCGAGCCAGGGCGAGACAAGGCGAAAACCGCCAAGAAAGCCGAATGCGCATAGGGGATGGGGCCTTGGCGGTTTTCAGCGCCGTATCGCCGAAGCGAGGCAGGCTTTGAACCGTTTCTTAAAAGGTCCAGCGCAGGCTGAACGTGGTGACGGCGACCCGCGTCTTGTGCGGGGTGTAATCCATCTTGGGCACATAGCCCACTTCCAGCGCCAGCTTGCGGGTGCCGATGCTGAGCATGGGGAAGACGACCATCTGCTTGACGCCGGAGCCGTCCAGGTAGCCGGCCAATAGCGTGGTGCCGGCGTAGAGCGGGCTGGACCCCAGCTGCCATTCCTTGCGCCAGCCGCCGGCGACGAACCAGGCCGTTTCGCGGAAGGAGTCGCGATAAGAGCCGACGCGTCCTATCCAGCGACCGTCCGCGTCGTTGCCCAGCGGCGCCCATTCCAGCCCCAGGCCGGGGTTTTCCCCGTTGAAATCGCAACGTTTGCCGCTGCATTGGCTGTGTATCGACGCGCCGTAGGCCAGCAAGGAAAGGTCGTTGTCGGCGTGGGCCAGGGCACAGGCGGTGAATAAAAGGCTGGCGGCCAGTAATGGCTTCATGGAGATACCCCTTTGAGATTGGATAAGCGATTTCGCTAGTCAGGCGGCTCGGGACTTGGGTGGGCGGCTCTTGTTTGGGCCGGTCCGGTTCCGCTCTTGATTTAATGCATAGATTAAATTTTTTGCCGACGCCATAAATAAAATGCGCCTGAGGCAAAATCGGGATCAAGATCGACGACGAGGAGGCTTGAAAAGCAACTGGCCATGCCCAGATAGTGTTTATCAATGTTCCGAAGGAGCCACTCCATGCGATTCGACAAGCTGACGACCAAGTTCCAGCAGGCGCTGGGGGATGCCCAGAGCCTGGCCCTGTCTCAAGACCATGCCTATATCGAGCCGCAGCATCTGCTGCTGGCCATGCTGGACGACGCCGACGGCGGCATCGCCGGCCTGCTGGCGCGCGCCGGCGTCAACGTGCCCGGTCTGAAGGGCGCGCTGAACCAGTCTTTGCAGCGGCTGCCGCGGGTACAGGGCAACGGCGGCGAGATCACCGTGTCGCGCGATCTGGCCAATCTGCTGAACCTGAGCGACAAGGCGGCGATGAAGCTGGGCGACGAGTTCATCGCCAGCGAGCTGTTCCTGTCGGCGCTGAGCCAGGACAAGGGCGAGGCCTCGCGGCTGTTGAAAGAGCACGGCGGCCAGCCGGCGGCGATCCAGGCCGCGATTGACGCGGTGCGCGGCGGCGAAAGCGTGTCCAGCCAAGACGCGGAGAGCCAGCGCGAAGCCTTGAAGAAGTACACCCAGGACCTGACCGAGCGCGCGCGTCAGGGCAAGCTGGACCCGGTGATAGGCCGCGACGACGAGATCCGCCGCGCCATCCAGGTGTTGCAGCGCCGCACCAAGAACAATCCGGTGCTGATAGGCGAGCCGGGCGTCGGCAAGACCGCCATCGTCGAAGGCCTGGCCCAACGCATCATCAACGGCGAAGTGCCGGAAAGCCTGAAAAACAAGCGGCTGCTGGTGCTGGACCTGGCCGCGCTGATCGCCGGCGCCAAATTCCGCGGCGAGTTCGAGGAGAGGCTGAAGGCGGTGCTCAGCGACCTGGCCAAGGACGACGGCCAGACCTTGATCTTCATCGACGAAATCCACACCCTGGTGGGCGCGGGCAAGGCCGACGGCGCGATGGACGCCGGCAATATGTTGAAGCCGGCGCTGGCGCGCGGCGAACTGCACTGCATCGGCGCCACCACGCTGGACGAATACCGCCGCTACATCGAGAAGGACGCGGCGCTGGAGCGTCGTTTCCAGAAAGTGCTGGTCGGCGAGCCGTCGGTGGAGGACACCATCGCCATTCTGCGCGGCTTGCAGGAAAAGTACGAGATTCACCATGGAGTGGACATCACCGACCCGGCCATCGTCGCCGCCGCCGAGCTGTCGCAGCGCTACATCACCGACCGCTTCCTGCCGGACAAGGCCATCGACCTGATTGACGAGGCCGCCAGCCGCATCAAGATGGAGCTGGACTCCAAGCCGGAAGAAATGGACAGATTGGACCGCAGGCTGATCCAGCTGAAGATCGAGCGCGAGGCGGTGAAGAAGGAAAGCGACGAGGCTTCGCAGAAACGGCTCAAGCTGATCGAGGACGAGATCGCCGAATTGTCGCGAGCCTATGCCGACCTGGACGAGATCTGGAAGGCGGAAAAGGCCGCGCAGCAGGGTTCGCAGAGCATCAAGGAGGAAATCGAGCGTCTGAAGGTGGAGATGGAGGACCTGAAGCGCAAGGGCGACTGGCAGAAACTGGCGGAGCTGCAGTACGGCAAGCTGCCGCAGCTGGAGGCGCGGCTGCAGGACGCGGAAGCGGCCGGCTCCGGCGAGCAGGCCAAGCCCAATCGCTTGCTGCGCACCCAGGTGGGGGCGGAGGAGATCGCGGAAGTGGTCAGCCGCGCCACCGGCATCCCGGTGTCCAAGATGCTAGAGGGCGAGCGCGACAAGCTGTTGCGCATGGAGGAGGTGCTGCACCGGCGCGTGGTGGGGCAGGACGAGGCGGTCAGCGCGGTGGCCGACGCCATCCGTCGCTCCCGTTCCGGCCTGGCCGATCCCAACAAGCCTTACGGCTCCTTCCTGTTCCTGGGGCCGACCGGCGTGGGCAAGACCGAGCTGTGCAAAACCTTGGCCGGCTTTATGTTCGACAGCGAAGATCACCTGATCCGCATCGACATGTCTGAGTATATGGAGAAGCATTCGGTGTCCCGCTTGATCGGCGCGCCGCCGGGCTACGTCGGCTACGAGGAGGGCGGGTATCTGACCGAGCAGGTGCGCCGCAAGCCGTATAGCGTGATCCTGCTGGACGAGGTGGAGAAAGCGCATCCGGACGTGTTCAACATCCTGCTGCAAGTGCTGGACGACGGCCGCCTGACCGACGGCCAGGGCCGCACCGTGGACTTCAAGAACACCGTGGTGGTGATGACGTCCAATATCGGCAGCCAGCAAATCCAGGCGATGGACACCGACGACTACCAGGTGATCAAGCTGGCGGTGATGGCGGAGGTGAAAACCCAGTTCCGGCCCGAGTTCATCAACCGCATCGACGAGGTGGTGGTGTTCCACGGCCTGGGCGAGCAGCACATCAAGTCCATCGCCCGCATCCAGCTCAAGAGCCTGGAAGGCCGGCTGGCCAAGCTGGACCTGGATTTGCAGGTCAGCGAGGAGGCGTTGGCCTTGTTGTCGGAGGCGGGCTTCGATCCGGTCTACGGCGCGCGCCCCTTGAAGCGGGCGATCCAGTCCGAACTGGAAAATCCGCTGGCCAAGGCGATTCTGGCCGGCAAGTACCCGCCCAAGTCCACCATTCTGGTGGAGGCGCGGGACGGCCATCTGAGTTTCGCCTGAACTTGGGTCCGCTCGTAAAAAAAGCCCGGGAATCCGGGCTTTTTCTTTGCGCGGCGGGCTCAGCCTCGGTCGGGGCGGAGAAAGCAGGCGGACATGTGGTCGTTGACCACGCCGCAGGCTTGCAGATAGGCGTAGATCACCGTGCTGCCGACGAAATTCATGCCGGCCTTCTTCAAGGCCTTGCTGACTCGGTCGGACAGCTCGGTGCTGGCGGGCACCCGCTCGTCGTCGCGGCGGCGCAAGATCGGCCGGCCGTCCACATGCGCCCACAGCCAGTCGGCGAAGCTGCCGTGTTGTTGCTGCATCTGCAGAAACACCTTGGCGTTGCGGATGGCGCTCCGGATCTTCAGCCGGTTGCGCACGATGCCGGCGTCCTGCATCAGCCGCTCGACGTCGCCGTCGTCCATCGCCGCCACCTTGACCGGGTCGAAGCCGTGGAAGGCGCGGCGGTAGCCGTCGCGCTTGCGCAGGATGGTGATCCAGGACAGGCCGGCCTGCGCGCCTTCCAGGATCAGCATCTCGAACAGCTTGCGGTCGTCGCGTTCCGGCCGTCCCCATTCCTCGTCGTGGTAGGCGACGTAGAGCGGGTCGTCGCCGCACCAGGCGCAGCGGGTCTGAGCCGGCATCAGCGGTTATGCAGCAGGATGTCGCACTGCAGCCCCACTTTTTGCAGGCCGGTGCGGCTTTGCAGATTGATCACCAGCGGATTGCGGATGTTCGCCTTCATCGTGGACAGCGCCGGGTGCTGCTCATCGGCCTGATTGCTCAGCATCAGCAGGATGGCCACGTCCTGCGGCTGCTGCAATTGCAGCTCGCCGACTTCGGCGTCGTCCAGTTCGATTTCGTAGCGGATGTCCAGCGCTTCCGGCGTGGTGATGCTGAAGATGACGCCGGGGTCGTCCAGCGATTGCATCCAGAACACCTGGGGCTGGGCCTGGGTGGCATTGTGAAACAGCTTGAAGCGGGTGCAGTTCTCCAGCGCGGGAATGCCGCGCGGGAAGGTGATGACGGTGCTCTCGTCGATATCGACTTGGCCGAGCTGGCTGGACTGGAACCGCATGGCGTGCCTCCTGGCGTGACAATGCTCTCATTATGCATGGCGGCGACGGCAATTGCACAAGCGTAAAGCCGCCGCGCGGGAAGTTTGCAAGCCGTGGTTGTGGGCGCGGGCTTATCGGCCTATATCAATATTACTCGAATGTCGTATTTAAATTGGGTTGCGGCCGGCCGACAGGGCGCCCGCGCGCGACGCTAAGGGGGAGATCCCATGGGCTTGCCAGCAAAGCGGTTTCTGATTCTGGAAGACCAGCTGGTGCTGCGGAAACTGATTTCCCGCCAGGCCAGCTTCTTTAGCCGTTACGAAGTGGCCATCGACGAGTTCAGCGACCCGGCCGAGGCGCTGCGCAGCATAGGCGAGAACCACTACGATCTGATCGTCACCGACATCGGCATGCCGGGCATGAACGGCATCGACTTCATCAAGCACGTGGCCTTGCTCGGCTACCGGGCGGCCTTGCTGATCATTTCCGGCTACGACGGCAAAACCCTGAACACCATCAGCGAGATGGCTTGCAGCCTGGGCATAGGCAGCACCCGTTTCCTGTCCAAGCCGTATTCGGCGGAATCCTTCCTCACCGCGCTCAACAGCGTGTTCAACGATCTGGAGCGCGCCTATCAGGTGCAGCAACTGGATGTGGAGGGCTTTTTCGCCGACATCTGTTCCGGCGAGTTCAAATTGGAGGTGGAGCCCATTCTGGGGCTGCCCGGTCACCGGCTCGCCGGCTTCGACGTGACGGCGCTGATCCGGCCGCAAGGGCGGGTGGAGTGGAGCGCCGGCCTGTTCAGCGTGCTGGCGCGCCGTAAGGGGATTTCCGCGCTGGTGCTGGAAGAGCTGGTGGCGCGCATCGCCGGCCTGCTGGCCGGGCTGCGTCAGCAAGGACTGGGCGAGGAGTGCGGTTTCAACGTGCGCATAGACAAGGCCTGTCTGGAGAGCGAAAACCTGTTCGATCACTGCCACGCGCTGTTGCAGCAGCGCGGGGTGTCGCCGCGCTTGCTGGGTTTTGAGCTGGCCGAAGGCCTGGGCCAGCAGTCGCCGGCCCAGGCCTTCGAGAACGTCGCCAAGATCAAGTACCTGGGCTTCCGGCTGATCGCCGATCATTTCGGCGCCGGATCGCTGACCCAGAGCAATATGCTCAAGCTGCCGTTCGATCACGTGAACATCCCCGTCGAATCCCTGCAATGGATACGCGCGATGCTGGGCGCTGACCCGCAGGCGCTGCGCTTCTTGCGCATCTACGGCCTGCCGCCCGGGGCGATCACCGCCAGCGGCGCGGACGAGGAGGAGGACGTGAGCCTGGCGCAGGAAATGGGCTGCCCCTGCGTGCAGGGCGCTTACATGGCCTTGCCGGTGCGCGAGAACGAATTGAGCGATTATTTGCGGCGGAGCCAGGAAACCGCGGCGGCGGAAGGAGGCGCGGGATGAGCGTTGCGGCGGTGGACTTTTCGCGGATGCGGATACTGGTCGTGGACGACCAGACTCTGGTGCGTTCATTGATCAGCCAGGCTTTGCAGACCATGGGCGTGCGTTCCGACGCCATCTTTCAAACCGCGGACGGCACCGCGTCGATGCGTTTGCTGGACATCCGCATGGTGGACCTGGTGCTGTGCGACGTGCAGATGGCGCCGATGAACGGCATGGACCTGCTCAAGGAATTGCGCTGCGGCCACACCATGAATCCTTCCAACCTGCCGTTTGTGTTTTTGTCCGGGCACGCGGACCGCAGCAATGTGGTGCTGGCCAGCCAGCTGCACGCCGACGGCTTCGTGGTCAAGCCGCCGAAGCCGGCCGACGTCGAAAAGGCGATCGTGGCGGCGATGCAGCGCAAACGGCCGGAAATCGATCCCTTCAGCTATTACGGCGTCGCCACCGGCACCGAATACGACCGCAAGGTTTTTGGCCGGCTGTTCGACGCCCCGGCGCTGCCCGAGGCGCCGCCGGGCACCTCGGTCAGCTTGCTGACGGTCAAGGCGGGGGCGGTGCTGGCCCAGGACCTGCACAGCAAGCAGGGCCATTTGCTGCTGCCGCGCGGCGCGGCCATTTCCGCCAACCAGATCGCGGTGCTGCGCGATTTCAGCGATCGCTACGGCGTGCTGCGCTTGTTCGTCGAGGAAGTGTCCGAGACCGAAGCCGAGTCTTCCCGTGAACATTGAGTGGTCGTCGATGAAGTTTTCCAGGCCGCGTCAGGAGCACATCAAATCCATTCGCCGCGCGGTGATCCTGATCGTCCTATTGTTGGGCGTGTTGCAGACCGGCGCCATTCTGCGCCTGCTGAACGAGTCCTGGGAATCCTACCGCACGGCCCGGCACGTGGCCGAGCTCAATCGAGACATTTCCGGCTTGTATCAGGCGGTCAGCGCGGAGAACCTGGAAAGCGGCAAGCTGCGCCTGCTGCTGACGGCCAAATCGCCGCCCACGCCGCAGCAGTGGGACGAGCTGAAGCGGCTGGCCCGCGACACCGACGCCAAATTCGTGCTGGCCTTGGCCGCCATTCCCGTCATGTCCGGGGCGGACGCCGCCAGCCAGACCCGCTTGCGCAATCTGGCCCACGATTTCAAAGTGCTGCGCGATGAGGCGACGGTCCTGCTGCGCCAGCCGGACTTCCAGAACGAGTCGTTGAGCAATCTGCTGTACCTGGCCACCGCGCGGATGCGCAACGAGGCCGGCGGCATCCTGGCCGCGGACATGGCGCAACTGGCCAGCCAGGGCGATCCCACCCTCAACAGCCTGATGATGATCAAGCAGAGCCTGTGGCAGCTGGGTGGCCAATTGCGCGGCAACGCGGTGGCCTTGATCATGCGCGAGCAGCTGGGGCACCGGATGAACCGCGACATCGAGGACGATCTGGCCTTCCGCCTCAGTTCCGCCATGGTCATGGTGGAGCAGCTGCGGCCGGTGATCCTGGGGGTGCACGACGATGCGCTGAAGGCCGCGTTCACCAATCTGACCACCTTGACGCTGAAGCTGCAGCTGGTGGTCAAGCTGCAGTACGAACAGATAGACGGCGTCCAGTCCTTCCGCCAGGCCACGGATTTTCGGGCCAGCCTGATGGAGCTGGACGAGGAGTTGCGGCGCACCTTCGGCATGGTGGAGAAGATGACGGCCGAGCGCATAGACGACAGCCGGCGCACCTATCTGTTCCGCATGGTGCGCGACGGCCTGTTCGGCGTGTTGGCGCTGGGCCTGGTGCTGGTCTTGCTGTACTACATGGTGCGGCGCGTGCTGCGGCCGCTGTCCGCCTTGAAGCATATGCTGGACGCCTCCGGCGACGCGGTGTTGATCGTCAGCCGCAACGGGCGGATCGAAATCGCCAACGCCGGCGCCGGCAAGATGTTCGGCTATCCGCAGGCGGCGCTGCACGGCATGTCGGCATACAGCCTGCTGGAGATGCCGGGCGGCGCCGCGCATCTGACCCAGGCGCTGAACGATCAGAAAACAGTGGCCTTGGCCGGGGAGGGCTTGGCCGCCAGCGGCGAGCGCTTCTATGTGGCGATCTCGCTCAGCCAGTTCAGAGACAGCCGCGACCAGGGCTGGCGCATGCTGACGGTGCGCAACGAGCAGCAAAGGCGGCAGGCCGAAACCTCGCTGGAGCGCAGCGTCGAGCTGTTGTCGGCGATTTCGGTGGTGGAGGGCATGTTGTTGGCGCGGGAGCCGCGCGACAAGGTGTTCGAGGAACTGCATCGCGTGTTCTGCCACCATACCGGCGCCCGCGAGTGCCTGTTGGTGGCCTGGTCGCCCTTGGACGAGGCCGGGCAGTCGCTGCGTTTGCAGGCCGGCCGCTGGCCGCCGGAATTGCCGTCGCTGCAGGAGGTGACGCACGCGGCCGCGCCGCTCAGCCAGCTGTTCCAGTTGCTCAGCGAACGCTCCACCTGGATCTCCCTGCCGGTGATGTTGGGCGGCGACGTCGCCGCCGCGGTGTGCATGCAGCAGCCGGACGTGTTCCGGCTGGGAGTGGGCATGCAGCCCTTGATCGGCGCCTACGCCAACATCCTCGGCTTTTACGACGAGGAGGCGCGACGCAAGGTGTCGGAAGCGCAACTGCGCACCGTGCTGCAGGAGGAGGAGGCGGTGTTCGCCTCGTCCCCGGTGGGTTTGCTGCGCCTGAACGAGCAATTGCAGATCTCCCGCTCCAACCAGACGGCGGAAATGATCTTCGACGTCGGCGACTACGGCCTGGTCGGCATGCACTTGATGGAGCTGATGGCGTCGGATCAAGGCTGGATCGAATTGACCGAACATTTGCAGCAAATGCGGCAGGGCACCCGCATTCACTGCGAACTGGAGTGCCTGACCGGCGCCGGCCTCCCGATCTGGGTGTTGTTCGAAGGCCAGATGGTGGCGACGGAAACGGTGGAGGGCGTGATGATCCTGGCTTGCCTGGACATCACGGAACGCAAGATGGCCGAATTCGAACTGCGCATGGCGCGGGACCAGGCCAATGCCGCCAACCGCGCCAAGAGCGCCTTCCTCGCCACCATGAGCCACGAAATCCGCACGCCGATGAACGGGGTGCTGGGCATGCTGGAACTGCTGAACATGACCCGGCTGGACGGCGAGCAGCGGGATGCGGTGGCGACGATACACGATTCCGCGCACACGCTGCTGCGGCTGATCGACGACATCCTGGATTTCTCCAAGATCGAGGCCGACAAGCTGGAGATCGTCACCGCGCCGACGGCGACGCGGCCGTTTCTGGAGAGCATCCGCAGCCTGTATCAGGAAAACGCCTACAAGAAGGGGCTGGATTTCCAGTTGGAAGTGGATGAGCAACTGGCGCCGACGCTGGTGCTGGACCCGCTGCGCGTCCGGCAGATTCTGCAGAACTTCATCAGCAACGCGATCAAGTTCACCGCTCAGGGCGGCGTGACGATACGCGTCAAGGTGCTCAGCACCATGGCCAATTACCAGTCGCTCAGTTTCGAGGTGGAGGACAGCGGCATCGGCATGTCCGAGGACAGCCTGTCCAGGCTGTTCCAGCCTTTCACCCAGGCGGACTCGGACACCACCCGGCGTTTCGGCGGCACCGGCCTGGGCCTGGCCATCTGCCGGCGGCTGGCCGGGCTGATGGGCGGCCACGTAGAGCTGGAGAGCGAGCTGGGCAAGGGCAGTTGCGCGCGCCTATTGCTGGAGGCGGAGTGGTCGGAGCAGGTGGTGGCTCCGGTCAGCCTGCCCCAGGTCCACGTGCCGGCGGAGACGCCGCGCGAGGAGGAGGTCGAGACGGCGGCGCCGTCGCCGGAGCAGCGGCTGCTGCCCATTCTGTTCGCCGAGGACAATCCGACCAACCGCAAGCTCACGCTCAAGCAGCTGGACAAGCTGGGCTATTCGGCGGAGTGGGCCGAAGACGGCGAGCAGGCCTTCGCCAAATGGCAGTCCGGCCGCTACTCGATGATTCTGACCGATTGCCATATGCCGGGCATAGACGGCTATCAACTGGCCCGGCTGGTGCGCGCGCGCGAGCAGGAGGAGCCGGAACGCGGCCATATTCCCATCGTCGCCTGCACCGCCAACGCCGCCAAGGAAGAACTGGACAAGACTCGGGACGCCGGCATGGACGATTTTCTGACCAAGCCGCTGTCGATCGCGGAGCTGTCCGCCGCCCTGCAACGCTGGACGGCGGCGGAGGGCGCGCGCGAGGCGGCGTCTCCGCCTGCCGCCGCCGTCGAGTCCGAGGGCGGGCCGGTGGACCGTTCCGTGTTGCAGGTGTACAGCAACGGCGATCTGCAGGTGGAGCTGGAAATCCTGCGCGACTTCCAGCAGGGCAACGCCGAGGACGTGGGCGAGCTGCGCAGCGCCATCGCCGACGGCTCCAGCGACCGCGTCAGCTTCGCCGCCCACCGGGTCAAGGGCGCCAGCCGCATGGTGGGCGCCAACGCGCTGGGCGCGGCCGCCGAAGCGGTGGAAAAAGCCGGCAAGGCGCAGTCGCTGGAACAGGTGGCGGCCTTGATGCCGGCCTTCGACGCCGCGTTGGCCGAGTTTGAGGCCTGGTTGGCCAGGCAGAATGAAACCAACCCGGCCTAAGAACCTGTTTACGATCTGCTGCGCGTCGGCGATACGGCGTTAAAAACCAGCTCAAAATGCTCATGTACCGCTCGTACATTCCGCTTTTTCGCTCGTTTTCGCCTTGTCTCGCCTTAGCTCGCGAGATCGTAAACACGCTCTAAGAACCTGTTCCAAGTCTGCTGCGCTTCGGCGATACGACGTTGAAAACTAGCTCAAAATGCTCATGTACCCCTTGTGCATTCGTCTGCCCGCTGGACTTCGAACAGGTGCTGGGGCGCGTCGATATCGGCTAGAATGCCCGGCCATGAGCGAGCCGACATCTCTTTACCCGCAACTGGAAGCGGCGCTGCTGTGCCGCGACGTCGAGCGCAAGATGGCACTGGCGGTCGAGGTCTTGCACGGCTGGCGCGTCGACGCCTTGCCGCGCGCGGAGGCGCCGCCGCCGTACCCGCTGCCCGAGGCCGGACGTCCTCCGCTGCCGGAGCTGGTGCATCCGTCCAAGGTGCCCAAGCGCAGCCTGTCCAACCGGCAAGGGCACGCCGCGCTGCTCCACGCCATCGCCCACATCGAATTCAACGCGGTCAATCTGGCGCTGGACGCCGCCTGGCGCTTCCGCGAGATGCCGGACGCCTTCGTCAGCGATTGGCTGCAGGTCGCCGCGGAAGAGGCGCGTCATTTCTCGTTGCTGCTGCGGCGTTTGCGGGAGCTGGGGCACGACTATGGCGATTTCCCGGCTCACAACGGCTTGTGGGCGATGAGTTGCAAGACCGATTACGACCCGCTGGCGCGCATGGCCCTGGTGCCCAGGGTGCTGGAGGCGCGCGGTCTGGACGCGACGCCGGGCATCCAGCGGCGGTTGGCCGGCATCGGCGATCACGCCAGCGTGGCGGTGCTGGACGTCATCCTGCGCGAGGAAGTGGGGCATGTGCGCATCGGCAACGCCTGGTTCGGCCGGCTGTGCCGGCAGCGGGGGCTGGAGCCGGAAGCGTGCTTTCAGGAACTGCTGCGGCGCCACGATGTCCAGCTTTACCGCGGGGCCTATAATCTGGCCGCCCGCGAGCGGGCGGGGTTTTCAGCCAAGGAGCTGGACGCGCTGCGCGCGCTGTGCGAAGACGATACCGCTTCAGCCGGCTAGAATGCCGGCGGCCTTACCTGGAACTACGAAACATGCTATTGAATTTGTTCAAGAAGATGCAGCAGCAGCGGCGCTTCGCCATGAAGGTGCTGCTGCTCAGCACCTTGGTCTTTGCGCTCAGTTCGGCGCTGTGGCGCGGCCTGGACGGCGGTCCCGGCCCCTTGCTGGCCATCCTGTGCCCGCTGGCCATGCTGCTGGCCCTGATCTGCCAGTTCAGCGCTTTGCTGGCATTGGCGAAAAGACCTTAAACCGGAAAAGGATTTTTAAAACAGCGGCTTAAAGTGTTGCTTGCGGACGGCGGGCGGACTTGACTGGCTACGGCAGGCCGCGCATAATCGCCCCCGTATCGATAAGGGTCAGGGCTCCACATTGGGTGGAGCCTTTGCTTTTTGGAATTTTCGGAGAAACCGAGTCATGGACCATCAGGCATTCCTGCGCCAATTGGAAACCAACGCGCTGCCTGCATCCGACTTCAACCATCGCGCGCATCTGTACGCCGCCTGGGCCTATCGTCGCCAATACCCGGCGCCGGAGGCTGCCGCCCGCTGCGCGCGCGCGCTGTCCCGTTTCGCAATGGTGAACGGCGCGGCGATGAAGTACCACCATACCCTGACCATGGCCATCCTGGTGATTCTGTACAGCCGGATGGCCAGCCAGCCGCAGTTGCTGGACGATTGGGAGGCGTTCGCCAGCCACTGCCCGGACATGCTGGCCGATCCCCGCGCAGTGATTCTGCAACATTATTCTTCAGAGCGCCTGGACGACGAGTCGGCGCGCAAAGGCTTTGTCGAGCCGGACCGCGAGCCGTTGCCGATGTCCTGTCTGCTGCACTGAGCCCACCGCTCAACGAACCCACCAGAATAAACAATGAAAGCACCAGAACTTCTGCTGCCGGCCGGCACGCTGGACAAGATGCGCGCCGCCTACGACTTCGGCGCCGACGCGGTCTACGCCGGCCAGCCGCGCTACAGCCTGCGCGCCCGCAACAACGACTTCAAGCTGGAAGAGCTGAAGCAGGGCATAGACGAAGCCCACGCGCGCGGCAAACTGTTCTTCGTCGCCAGCAACATCCTGCCGCACAACAGCAAGATCAAGACCTATATGGCCGATATGGAGCCGGTGGTCGCGATGAAGCCGGACGCGCTGATCATGGCCGATCCGGGCCTGATCATGATGGTGCGCGAAAAGTGGCCGGAAGTGCCCATCCATCTGTCGGTGCAGGCCAATACCGTCAACTACATGGGCGTCAAATTCTGGCAGAAGCTGGGCGTGTCGCGCATCATTCTGTCGCGCGAGCTGAGCCTGGACGAAATCGCCGAGATCCGTCAGCAATGCCCGGACATCGAACTGGAAGTCTTCGTCCACGGCGCGCTGTGCATCGCCTACTCCGGCCGCTGCCTGCTGTCCGGCTATTTCAACCATCGCGACCCGAATCAGGGCACCTGTACCAACGCCTGCCGCTGGGACTACAAGGTGCACGACACCCAGGGCGACGACGCCGGCGACGTGCAGACCATCAAGTTCGACTTCAACAAGGCGCTGGAAGAGGCCAACCAGAGCTTCGCTTCCTGCGGCGGCGCAGAGCGCCATCCGCTGGCGGACAAGACCTATCTGATCGAAGAAGGCAGCCGCCCGGGCGAGCTGATGCCCATCATCGAAGACGAGCACGGCACCTACATCATGAACTCCAAGGACCTGCGCGCGGTGGAGCAGGTGGAGAAGCTGGCCAAGATAGGCGTGGATTCGCTGAAGATCGAAGGCCGCACCAAGAGCCTGTACTACGTGGCGCGCGCCGCCCAGGCCTACCGCAAGGCCATCGACGACGCCGTGGCCGGCCGCCCGTTCGATCTTGGCTTGCTGGCCGAGCTGGACGGCCTCGCCAACCGCGGCTACACCCCGGGCTTCCTGGAGCGTCACCAGACTCAGGAATACCAGAACTACCTCACCGGCCATTCCAAGGCCAAGCAGAGCCAGTACGTCGGCGACGTGCTGTCGGTGGACGCCGACGGCTGGGCGCTGATCGAGGTGAAAAACCGCTTCGGGGTGGGCGACCGCATCGAGGTGATTCATCCCAGCGGCAACCAGATCATCGAGCTGGCGCAGATGACGCGCAACGATCAGCCGGTGGACGTGGCGGCCGGCAACGGCATGCAGGTCAAGATTCCGGGCATGCAGGGCAAGGAAAAGGCTTTGCTGGCGCGTTTGTTCTGAACCGCGCCGACGCGGAGTTGCGCCTGACGGGCGGCCATTGCGGCCGCCCGTTTTTTATGGCGGAGCGCCGGCCTCGTCAGGCTCTTATGTTGAACATAGTTAACGATGTGAGCACAGTCTGTGGCGGGCGTGTTTATTTTTTTGCGCGGCAGCATCGATAAAAGTTGCGCGGTTCTAAAAACATGGTTAAAAAGGTAGGGCGTTACAGATAGATGTGTGAATTTTATTAAACACACGCTGGGCGCGGAGAAATGAGAGACAAAGAGGAGACGATGGATGCCGGCCACCGCCTGTCCAGGGCGCGCCAGCCGGCTTTCCGCACAGGTTTCCCCGGCTCGCGCGTCGTCGTTCCGGCGGCGCGCAGGCCATAAATGACCCTTGGCACCTTGACGCTTTGCAAGCTGTCCACGATTTCGCGGACCGGTTCTTACAAATCGTAGCGAACGGACAGCTGGAATCGCGCGCGATGCGGTGTAAGTTGGCAAAGCGGCGCTCGTCGTCCGCAGCCGTCGGCAGCGGCGTTTCGGCGCGCCGGCATCGCGTTTGGCCTTGAGCGGCTTTCGCCGCCAGGGGAGAGGGAGCGGCGTCATGGCCCGGCAACGGGCGCAGAGGGCGGCGCTGAACTTGTCGTCGGTCAGGCCGGGTCTACGCCGGTCGCGGCCTTCCATTAAGGAAACCTGTCATGAAGAAGCTGGTTCGCAATCTGTTTTGTTCGCTGCTGCTGCTCCCCGCGATGGGCGCGCAGGCGGAGGACAAGGCGCTGAATGTGTACAACTGGTCGGACTACATCGCCAAGTCCACCATTCCCGGGTTTGAAAAACAGAGCGGCATCAAGGTCAAGTACGACGTTTACGACAGCGACGACACCTTGCAGGCCAAGATGCTGACCGGCCGCGCCGGCTACGACGTCGTGGCACCCACTTCCAACTTCATGGCCAAGCAGATCGAGGCCGGCATCTATATGAAGCTGGACAAGTCCAAGCTGCCCAATCTCGCCAATCTGGACAAGGCGCTGATGGCCAAGATCGTCGACGCGGACCCCGGCAACGCGCACGGCGTGCCCTGGGCCTACGGCACCGACGGCCTGGGCTACAACCTGAACAAGGTCAAGGCGGCGCTGGGCAAGGACGCGCCGCTGGACAGCTGGGACATCCTGTTCGATCCCAAATACGTGTCCAAGCTGAAAGGCTGCGGCGTGTCGGTGCTGGATCAGGCCAACGACGTGTTCGCCGTCGCCTTGCACCACCTGGGCAAGGACCCGAACAGCAAGAATCCCGCCGACTACCAGGCCGCTTTCGCCGCGCTGAAGAAAATCCGCCCCTACATCACCCAGTTCAACTCCTCGGGCTACATCAACGACCTGGCCAACGGCGACATCTGCCTGGCGCTGGGCTTCTCCGGCGACATCAACATCGCCAAGCACCGCGCCCGCGAGGCCAAGCGGCCCTACCAGCTGGCCTATGTGATACCCAAGACCGGCGCGCCGCTGTGGTTCGACGTGATGGTGGTGCCCAGGGACGCGCCGCATCCCGAGGCCGCGCACAAATGGATCAATTACATCCAGTCGCCGGAAGTCAACGCCGCGATCACCAATGAAGTGTTCTATCCCACCGCCAACGCCGCCGCGCGCAAATTCGTGAAGCCGGAAATCGCCAATGACCCGGCGGTGTACCCGCCGGACGCGGTGGTGAAGACGCTGTTCCTGCTCAAGCCCTTGCCGGCCGACATCATGCGCCTGCAAAACCGTTTGTGGACGCAGTTGAAGACCGGTCATTGACCGCCGGGCCCGGACGGCGACAGCCGCGTCGGGCCTGACCCCAACCCATGCCGATTCGTCCTCCCGGGCCCGCGCCGCGCGACGCCCGCAGACGGACGCGTCCGGCGCAGAGTGGAGAGCATGTCCCGGGTCATCCAGCCTCCGGCTGTGGGTGGCCTGGAGCCGGCGTCCCGGCCCCGCGCGCAGCGGGCCGGGCCGGACTCCGAGGAGAGATCAAGAGGAAGCCGCCGCGCCACCGCCCGCATCAGACGGGCCGGGCCGTCGGCAAAACAAGCAATGCAAGCCAAGCCGGAACGCGCCGGCCACGTGGTGCTGACATGAAAAGTCTCAAATTAAAACAATGGTTGCCCAGCGGACGGACCACCGTCATCGGCATCCCGTTTCTATTCCTGTTCGTATTCTTTCTATTGCCCTTCCTGCTGGTGGTGGGCATCAGCTTCTCGCAGCAGCAACTGGGAATCCCGCCTTACACCCCGCTCACCAAGCTGGAAGACGATGTCTTCTCCATCGCGCTGAACATCAGCCACTACAAGTTCATGCTCAGCGATGACTTGTACTTCGCCACCTACATCAGCTCGGTGAAGATGGCCTTCGTCTCCACGGTGCTGTGTCTGCTGATCGGCTATCCGATGGCCTACTACATCGCCCGCGCCTCCGATCGCGCGCGCGACACCCTGATGATGCTGGTGATCCTGCCGTTCTGGACCTCCTACCTGATCCGGGTCTACGCCTGGATAGGCATTCTGAAGAACGACGGCTTCCTCAATCAGTTCCTGCTGTGGCTGGGCGTCGTCGACACCCCGCTGCGGCTGTACCACACCAATTGGGCGGTGTATATCGGCATGGTGTTCTCCTATCTGCCGTTCATGATCATGCCCTTGTACGCGCATCTGGTGAAAATGGATCTGCGGCTGCTGGAGGCGGCCTACGACTTGGGCGCCAAGCCATGGAAGGCCTTCGTCCAGGTCACCTTGCCGTTGTCCAAGAACGGCATCATCGCCGGCAGCCTGCTGGTGTTCATCCCGGCGGTGGGCGAGTACGTGATTCCGGAGCTGCTGGGCGGTTCCGACACGCTGATGATAGGCCGCGTGATGTGGGACGAGTTCTTCAACAATATGGATTGGCCGATGGCGGCGACAGTGACCTGCGTGATGGTGCTGCTGTTGCTGGTGCCGATGGCGCTGTTCCAGCATTACCAAGTCAAGAGTATGGAGGCCGCCAAATGATCAAGCCGAACAAGCCGCTGTCTTTCCTGGTGCTGGGCCTGGGCTACGCCTTTCTCTATCTGCCCATCGCGCTGCTGATTCTGTTTTCCTTCAACGAGTCCAAGCTGGTGACGGTGTGGTCCGGTTTCTCCACCAAGTGGTACGCCGCCTTGCTGGAAGACGAGGAGCTGATCAACGCGGCCTGGCTCAGCGTCAAGATCGCCTTGATGACGGCCACCGCCTCGGTGGTGATCGGCACCTGGGCCGGCTTCGTGCTGGCGCGCTTTGGCCGTTTCCGCCTGTTTCCCTTGTTCGCCGGCATGGTCAACGCGCCGCTGGTGATCCCGGAAGTGATCCAGGGCATTTCGCTGCTGCTGCTCTTCGTCGCCATGGAGCAGGCCTTTGGCTGGCCGGAGGGCAGGGGGGTGTTCACCATCTGGATCGGCCATGTGATGCTGTGCGTGTCCTATGTCGCCATCGTGGTGCAGTCGCGGGTGCGGGAGCTCAATCTGTCGCTGGAAGAGGCGGCGATGGACCTGGGGGCGCGGCCGCTGAAGGTGTTCTTCGTGATCACGCTGCCGCTGATCTCGCAGGCGCTGATTTCCGGCTGGCTGCTGTCGTTCACGCTGTCGCTGGACGATCTGGTGCTGACCGCCTTCCTGTCCGGCCCCGGTTCCACCACCTTGCCCATGGTGATCTTCTCGCGGGTGAGGCTGGGCTTGAACCCGGAAATGAACGCGCTGGCCACCTTGTTCATCCTCTTCGTCTCCGTCGGCGTCATCGCCGCCAACTTCTACATGCGCGCGGCGGAGCGCAAGCGCGAGCGTGAAATGAAGCTGGCCTTCGCCCAAGGCTGAGCGCGGCGGGCCGGCGTCGTCGGGCGACAAGACGACGGCGCCGGCCGTCTTTCGTTTTCCTCCGCCATCGGCGACAATGCCGGAATCTTTTTCTTATGGTTTTGTCATGTCGCGATTGAAGTCCTGGCTGCAAGACCGCTGGCCGCTGCCCGTCTACCGGCCGGACCCGCGGCAGCCGCATCATCAGGCGGACGGCTACCGCAATCTGTTCCCGTTCCAGCAACCGAGACTGGCCGACGTGCTGCGCTGGGAGTGGCGGCGCGGCCGCATGCCGGCGGTGACGCACAGGCTGGAGCGCATCCCGCGCCGGGCGCCGGAGCTGGCCGCGCTGCAGACCAACCGGGGACGGCCGTCGCTGACCTGGGTCGCCCACGCCACCAGCTTCATTCAGTTGTGCGGCAAAAACATCCTGATCGACCCGATCTGGTCGCGACGCGCCTCGCCGTTTCAGTGGGTCGGGCCGGAGCGGCGGCTGCCGCCGCCGATGGCGCTGCAAGAGCTGCCCGCCATCGATCTGGTGCTGATCACTCACAATCATTACGATCATCTGGATTTCAACACCGTGCGCCGGCTGGCGCGCCAGCCGGCCGGCTGCCCGCGTTTCGCCTCGCCGCTGGGCGTGGGCGTGACCTTGCGGCGCGCCGGCGTGCCGGCGTCGCGCATTCAGGAGCTGGACTGGTGGCAGCGCTGCCGGCTGGACGGCGTGGAGGCGGAGCTGACGCCGGCCCACCACTGGAGCAAGCGCTGGATGGCCGGCGATGAAAACCGCGCGCTGTGGGGCGGCTTCGCCGTGCGCGGCGACGGGCTGCAATTCTGGTATCCCGGCGACACCGGCTATCAGGACCAGCTGTTCCGGCTGATAGGCGAGCGCCTGGGCGCGGTGGATCTCGCCCTGCTGCCGATAGGCGCTTACGAGCCGCGCTGGTTTCTCAGCCCCCAGCACGTGAATCCGGAGGAGGCGGTGCGCATTCTGCTGGACACCGGGGCGCGCGCCGCCTGGGCGGTGCATTGGGGCAGCTTCATCCTCACCGACGAGCCGTTGGATCGGCCGCAGGACGATCTTGCCGCGGCCTTAGCGCAATGGAATATCCCCGCCGGCGTGTTCCAACTGCCGGCCATGGGCGAAACCCGCTGGTTTTGAGCCGATTGCCGGCAGAAAATCCCAAGCGCGGCGGCTCGGCAAGCACTTTGCCTATATGGCTTGGCCGCAAGCATTGCCCCTGATGGCAAGCGGGAATACAATCAAGCAGTAGTTTTTTTCAGAAGCGAAGACTAATTTTCGTTTTCGCGGCAATTCTTGGGGCTCTAATGACTATTCTTCAACTGATCAATCAACGGGTGCAGGCAGCCCTGGCGGCAGCCGGCGCGCCGGACGCGCCCGCCGTGGTGCAGCCGGCGTCCAAGCCGGAATTCGGCGACTATCAAGCCAACGGCGTGATGGGCGCTGCCAAGCAGCTTAAGACCAACCCGCGCGAACTGGCCCAGAAAGTGGTCGCCGCGCTGGATCTTGCCGGCATCGCCGACAAGGTGGAAATCGCCGGTCCGGGTTTCATCAATATTCATTTAGCCCCTGAATATCTTGCCCGACGAAGCGAAGCCGCCCTGAAAGACGACAAGCTCGGCATCCGTCGCGTTGCGCCGCAACGCGTGATGGTGGAGTACTCCTCGCCCAATCTGGCCAAGGAAATGCACGTCGGCCACCTGCGCTCCAGCATCATCGGCGACGCGCTGGCCCGAGTGATGGAATTCGTCGGCCACGACGTGGTGCGCGCCAACCACGTGGGCGACTGGGGCACCCAGTTCGGCATGCTGACCGCCTACCTGGTGGAAACCAGCCACGCCGGCGACGCCGAACTGCAGCTGTCCGACCTGGAAACCTTCTACCGCAACGCCAAGGTGCGTTTCGACGAAAGCGAAGACTTCGCCAACCGCGCCCGCGACTACGTGGTCAAGCTGCAAGGCGGCGACCAGGAAGTGCTGAAGCTGTGGGAGCAGTTCGTCGACGTGTCGCTGAAGCATTGCGAAGCGGTGTACCAGAAGCTCAACGTCGGCCTCAAGCGCGAGCACGTGCGCGGCGAATCCTCGTACAACGACGACCTGCCGGTCATCGTCGACGAGTTGCGCGCGGCCAGCCTGCTGACCGAGGACGACGGCGCCCAAGTGGTGTTCCTGGACGAGTTCCGCACCCAGGAAGACAAGCCTATGGGCGTGATCATCCAGAAAAAGGACGGCGGCTATCTGTACACCACCACCGACCTTGGCGCGGTGCGCTACCGTCACAAAACCCTGAACCTGGACCGCGTGATCTACGTGGTGGACGCGCGTCAGAGCCAGCACTTCGCCCAGATGTTCTCCATTTGCCGCAAGGCCGGCTTCGCGCCTGAGAGCATGAAGCTGGAGCACGTTGGTTTCGGCGTGATGATGGGCGACGACGGCAAGCCGTTCAAGACCCGCTCCGGCGGCACCGTCAAGCTGATCGAGCTGTTGCAGGAAGCGGAAGAGCGCGCCTTCGCGCTGGTGTCGGAGAAGAACCCGGACCTGCCGGAAGCCGAGCGCCGCGAGATCGCCGCCGCAGTCGGCATCGGCGCGGTCAAGTACGCCGACCTGTCCAAGAACCGGATGAGCGATTACATCTTCAACTGGGACACCATGCTGGCCTTCGAGGGCAATACCGCGCCCTATCTGCAATACGCCTACACCCGCGTGCAGAGCGTGTTCCGCAAGGCGGACGGCTACGACGCCAACGCCGCCATCGTCATCACCGAGTCGGCGGAGAAGCACCTGGCCGCAGCCTTGTCCCAGTTCGAGGACACCTTGCAGGCGGTGGTGGACGGCTGCTATCCGCACTATCTGTCCCAGTACCTGTACAACATCGCCACGCTGTTCTCGCGCTTCTACGAGGCTTGCCCCATTCTGAAGAGCGAGGGCGAAGTCCGCGCCAGCCGTCTGCAACTGTCGGCGCTGACCGCCAAGACGCTGAAAACCGGTCTGGATCTGTTGGGCATCAAGGTGCTGGATTCGATGTAAGCCGGCCTGATCGGCTTAAGCATGCCGCCCGCGCTTTGCGCCGGCGGCATTTTTCATGGTACGCGGAAATCGGCGGCGTTCAGCGCGCCGACGACGGCTTGCCTGCGTCGGCATCCGCGTCGGCGTCCGCCGCCGGCTTGTCCGTGTTGGCGCGCGTCGGGTCGCTCGCCGCGGCGTGGAGCATGTCCAGCACCTTGGACAGGCCCGCTGGCAGGGCGGAGGCCGGGCGTCCCGTGTCGATGTGGTATTTGGCCGATGGCGCTTGCTTTTTCATATTCGCTTCCTTGGCGTTGGGGCGGCGGATCGCTGTCGATGTCCATGTCATTGATCGGCCGCCGATGAGGCACTTTTAATGCGATCCGTCCGCCGTGTCCAGCGCCACTTGGTTTCGGCCGTTGGCCTTGGCGCGGTACAGGGCCTGGTCGGCGCGCTTCACCACCGCTTCCGCTTGCGCGTCGGCGGGACGGGCCATGGCCAGGCCGATGCTGATCGTGACCGTGCCGACATCCGGCGCTTGCGCGTGCTCGACGGCGGCGCGGATTTTTTCGGCCAGCACCGCGGCGCCGCTGTCGTCGGTGTCGGGCAGCAGCAGCAGGAATTCTTCGCCGCCGTAGCGGGCGGTGAAGTCCGTGAGGCGGGCGGTGGCCTGCAAAAGCTGGGCGATGTGGCGCAGCACGCGGTCGCCGGCGTCGTGGCCAAAGCTGTCGTTGACGCGCTTGAAGTGGTCAACGTCCAGCAACAACACCGAGTACGGCGCGCCGCTGCGTCCGTAGCGCAGATGTTCGTCGCGCAGCTGTTCGTTGCAGGCCATGCGATTGTTCAGCCCGGTGAGCGCGTCGCTGCGCGCCTGCTGTGCCAGCCGCGTGGCGGTGCGCACCAGTTCGTGGTTGACCTCGCGCAGGGAGTCGGTGCGCTCCTCCACGAGTTGTTCCAGCTTGGCGTTGATGTCGGTCAGTTCCTGCTTGCGGGCCAGCAGGGCGGTGGCCATGTTCCGCATCGCCCGCGACAGCTGCCGCAGCTCCTGGGCGCCGCTGGCCAGCGTCCAGTCGGCGTGCTCGTCTCCCTGGCCGATGCGCTGGGCAATGCCGGCCAATTGCTCCAGGGGCTGGCTGAACAGCGCGGCCAGCCGGTAGACGGCGACCATCAGCAGCAAGGTGGCGGCCAGGCCCAGCAGGATCAGGCTGGCCCGCAACTGGCTCAGGGCCGCCAGCGCCTGTTGCCGCGGCTGGCGGACGACCACGCGCCAGTCCAATCCGGCCTCGCGGACCCGGGCCTCGCTATACAGATAGTCCTTGCCGTCGGGCCAGGCCCCCAGGTGGAAGTCCCGCCCGGAAGGCAGCGGCGCGGGCGCGCCTTCCTTGCCTATCGCCTCGAAGGGCGACAGCATATTGTTGCGCTTGTCGATGATGAAGACTTGCTGCGAAGTCTTGGCCGGCAGGCGCTCCCGTATCGTTTCCTCCACCCAGGCCCAGAGCGCGTGCGTGGCCAGCACCCCGCGCAGCTTGCCGGCGGGATCGTAAATCGGGGAGGCGAAGTCGACGAAGCGCAGCGGCTCTCCGTTGCGGGCGGTGGAGGGGATGAGCTTTGCCAGCAGCACCGCCTGGTGGACGTCGCCGACAAAGGGGGCGCTGCGGCCGTGAATGAACCAGGGCCGCTTGGCCGCGCTCTGGCCTTGCAGCATGCCGCTGGTGGCGGAGACGATGTTGCCGTCCGGATCGGCGATGCCTATCCAGGCGTAGTAGCGGTAGGCTCGCTTGGTGCGCTCCAGGCTGTTGCGCAGATCGTCGCCGTCCAGCGGCGCGCGGACGTAGGCGGGGGTCTGCGCCAGCAGCACGACCTCGCGATGGCGTTCCTGCAGATTGGTGGCGATGGCTTTAGCGATGTTGTCCGCCAGCGCGTGCATGGCTTCGCCCTGGTTCTGCACGATGCGGCTGCTCAGCACTTGGTCCAGGAAGAGCGCGGCCAGCAGCGCCGAGGCGAGAAACAGTCCGCCGAACAGCGCGGTCAGCCGTAGCCGGAAGCTGTCCGGCAAGCTTGGGAACATGCGGGGCATGGTCGCTTTGCGGGGGTGGCGATGACTGGATTATAGATGCGGCGCGAGTCGGGACGCACGCCGAAGAGAGCGGGGCGCGTTGGGCGCGAGGCGACAAAAAACCCCGAAAGCCTTGAGCCATCGGGGTTTTGTAGTCTTCATGACGCGTCATGAAACAGTGTTGTGGTGGAGGCGGCGGGAATCGAACCCGCGTCCGAAAGTCCTCTACAGTGAGTTCTACATACTTAGTCGTGTCATTTGGATTTAACCGCTGCCACGCCGACGGACAGGCTGGACTTTGGCGAGTTACCTATTGTTTCGCACTATGCCAAGTAACCCGACATAGCACTAGCAGATGTAAAGTGACACTACAGGGTTTTGACGCCCCCGGCCCATCTGCGAACCGTTGTAGTGTCTAGCTAGCCCTTAGGCTGCCAGAGCGTAAGTTTCGTCGTTTGCGACTAAATAAACTCAGTGTTTTACGGGGTGACTGAAATCCCGGTATGCCCTCATCTGCTTCGCAACCCTCGTCGAAACCAGGTCGCCCCCAGATAAGAATCCAGATTATATAGACAATGCGCGCCCAAGGCTAGTTCCGCGGCCGTTTTTGTACGAATTCAACCGCAGCGGGGCGGGGCCGGGCGGCGAGGCCGGCAAGAGATGACGGTTGTCATAGGGTTGCGCTTGAAACGGATTCAGTGTTTTCGCCGCGCAAGCCGGCGTCCGGCGAGTGTGGGAAATCAGGCTGTCGGAAATCAGGACCGTGGTCTAGATTGATAGTTTTATCAATGCGCAATTGAGCGGAACGCTCCGGGTTTCGATTATCCTATTTTCATGGATGCGGGAAGTCGTTCGGAAAATTTCAGTTTTTAAGCTTTTCTCCTTCAGGCGCTGAATGCGGCCGGGCCAATTTCAAATTAATGGGCTTTTTACGCGTCAACATTTGCAACTTCAGTTGGATTGACTATGTTGACTTCATGACTGGCCGCAAATGCGTACTTCTCAGCGAGGAGGAAATATGATGGATAAAGAGGCGCTCAGGCAGGAAGCCATGAGGTGGCGAAACTGGTTTAGCAAAGGTCAGCGGCTTTGGAGCTTCGCCCATCATACGGCCATTTTCGGATCTATCCTCTGCAGCGTGGTGGTGGGCGGCCTGCTGCAGGTGCAAGGACATGACCTGAAGGGTTATTCCACGGTGCTGACTTCAATCGCTGCGGCCTTGTCCAGCTTGGCCGCCGCCGGAGGCTTCGAGCGCAAGTGGAAAAGCAACCGCTTGAGCCGCAGCCGGGTGGACGGCTTGCTGATCGATATTGAAGCGGGTTCGTACAGCATGTCGGAATTGGCTTGTCAATTGAAGGAAATCATTTCCAAGCATGATCTGGACGTGACAAAAAGAGACAGTATGGAGCCCTTGCTGGTGGAGCATAAAACCAGCAGCACCGTTAAATCTCTGCTTTCCTAAGCGACGTTCCCGTAAATGAAAAAGCGCTGATGGCGGCCATGGCGCTTTGATTCGCAATGTAAAAACAGCCCCGTCGTTTATCCGGCGCGGGCTGTTTTTTTATCGCTTGGCGAATGGCGGCGCATTTTGTTTGAGTGGCGCTTGTCGTTGACGAGGCCGGCGCGCCGCTTTGCCGTCGGAGGCCTAGTCGGTATAGCGCGCGGCAATGGCGCGGAAGGTCTCCGTGATGGTCAGGAAGGCGGCGACGATGTCCGGATCGAAATGGTTGCCGCAGCCTTCGCGAATGATGGCGACCGCCTGTTCATGGGGGAAGGGCGGTTTGTAGACGCGGCGGGAGATCAGGGCGTCGTAAACGTCCGCCACCGCCATCAGCCGGGCGGACACCGGGATTGCGTCGCCGGCCAGGCCCTGGGGGTAGCCGCTGCCGTCCCATTTTTCCTGATGGCCGTAGGCGATTTCCTTGGCGTGACGCAGAAAGCTGCTGGGGGAGTCCAGCAGCCTCTCCGCCGCGGCGATGGTGTCGCGTCCCAGCGTGGTGTGGGTTTTCATCACTTCGAACTCTTCCGGCGTCAGCTTGTCCGGCTTCAGCAGGATGTGGTCCGGAATGCCCACCTTGCCGATGTCGTGCAAGGGCGCGGACTTGAACAGCTCTTGAATGGTTTCCTCGTCCAGCGCGGCCTTGAAGCGCGGGTGCTGGCGCAATTGCGTGCACAGGGCAAGCACGTAGTTCTGCGTCCGGCGCAGATGGTTGCCGGTTTCGTGGTCGCGGGTCTCCGCCAGCGAGGCCAGCGCCAGGATGGTGACGTCCTGCACCACTTGCACCTCGTGGATGCGGCGTTCCACCTCGCTTTGCAGGAAGGCGGCCTTGTCTTCCAGGAAGTCGGAGGCGGCCTTGAGCCGCAGATGGGTTTTGACCCGGGCCAGCACGATGGGCGGCGAGATCGGCTTGATGATGTAATCCACCGCGCCGGCGTCGAAGCCGGCCTGTTCGTTTTCGTTCTCGCCCATCGCGGTCAGAAAGATCACCGGAATCCTCGCGGTGCGCGGGTTGGCCTTGACCTGGCGGCAGGTTTCAAAGCCGCCGATGCCGGGCATCATCACGTCCAGCAGCAGCAGGTCGGGCAGCGCTTCCCCTTCCAGCAGCTCCAGCGCGCGCTCGCCGCTGTTGGCGATCTGAGTCCGGTAGTGATCCTTCAGCAAGCCATAAAGCAAGGTGAGGTTTTCCGGGGTGTCGTCCACGATCAGAACGGTCTGGCGCGGCGCGGCAGAGGCGGAGTCCGTCATCTTATGTCCTCCGACAAGGGAATGCGTTGGGCGGCTGCGGCGTGGCGCAGCAGCGTCAGCGCGTTGACGAAGTCGAACTGGTTCAGCGCTTTTTCAAAGTCGGCGAATTCGCCGGGGCCGAACAGGGCGCGCAGGGCCGAGGTCTGCTGCAGGAAAAGTTCCAGGGCGTCGCCGTCGCTGGCGGCCAGCAGGGCGGCCAGCCGCTGCAGCAGCACCGGGCCGGCCGGCGCGTCGGCGTTCGGCGCGCCTACGCCGGATAAGCGGTCTTCCGCTTCCAGGCCGGCGCGCAGCGCCGTCATCACCTGTTCCAGCGCCTGTTCCAGCGGCGCCAGACGGACGTCGCCGCGCGCGCGCAAATCCCGCTCCAGCGCGGCGGCGGCCTCGTGCAGCTGCACGCAGCCCACATTGCCGCTGACGCCCTTGAGCGTGTGCACGGTGCGCTCGGCCTGGACGTAGTCGCCGATTTCCAGCGCCGCGGACAGCCGCGCGGCGGCGTCCGCCTCTTCGGCGACGAATTGGCGCAGCAGGTGCAGATACAGTTCGCGCTTGCCGGCCACGCGTTTCAAGCCGGCTTGTTGATCCAGGCCGGGGATGTCCGGCAGCGCCAGCGCGGACGAGGCGGCGTGGCGGATTTCCGCGCCCGGCGGTATCGGTTTGACCCAGCGCAGCAGGGTCAGGAACATCGCGTGCGGGTCAATCGGCTTGGCGATGTAATCGTCCATGCCGGCGTTCATGCAGTCTTCCCGCTCTTCAGACAGCGCGTCCGCCGTCATCGCCAACACCGGCAAGGAGGCGAACTGGGGGTCCGCCTTGATTTGCCGGGTGGCCGAGATGCCGTCCAGCACCGGCATCTGCACGTCCATCAGCACCGCGTCGAAGCCCTGCGGCCCCATCGCGGCCAGGCGCGCCAGCGCCTCGCCGCCGTGATTGGCCAAGGTCACCAGCGCGCCCGCGTCGCCCAGCAGCTCCACGGCGATCTGCTGATTCACCAGATTGTCCTCCACCAGCAGCAGGCGCACGCCGTCCAGCCGCGGCAGCTCTTCCGTCAGCGCCACCATGCCGTGATCCCGTTGCGGTCCGAACATCGCCAGCACCACGTCGTACAGCGAGGACAGGCTGACGGGCTTGATCAAAACCGCGTCGCAGCCGCTGAGCTCGCCCTGGGCGCGCACGTCGTCGCGGCCAAAGGCGGTGGCCAGCACGACCTTGACGCTGCGGCTGATGCTGCGGATCTGGGAGATGGTTTCCACTCCGTTCATGCCCGGCATCATCCAGTCCACGAACACCGCGTCGAACGGTCGGTCCAGATTGGCCTGGGCGATCGCCGCCACCGCCTCCGGTCCGGAGGCGCAGGCGTGGGCGAAAAAGCCCAGCGAGCGCAGCTGGTCGGACAGGATGTCCCTGGCCGACGCGTTGTCGTCCACCACCAGCACGCGCAGGCCCTTGATTTCGCCGGGCAGGCCCTGGCGGCGGGTGTCCACCGCGGAGGACACGCCCAGCCAGGCGTTGAACATGAACAGGCTGCCCCAGCCCGGGGCGGACTCCACCCGGATGGAGCCGCCCATCAGCTCCACCAGCCGCTTGGCGATGGTCAGGCCCAGGCCGGTGCCGCCAAAGCGGCGCGTGGTGGAGCCGTCCGCCTGGCTGAACGGCTGGAACAGCCGCGCCGCCTGTTCCTCGCTCATGCCGATGCCGGTGTCGTGCACGCAAAAGCGCAGCTGGACCTTGTCGCCCACTTGCTCCAGCCGGCTGATGATGATGGCCACCTGGCCCTTTTCCGTGAACTTGATCGCGTTGTTGCTCAAATTGATCAGCACCTGGCTGAGCCGCAGGGCGTCGCCCACCAGGCCCTTGGGCACGTCCGAGCCCACTTCGAACAGCAGCTCCAGCGATTTGTCGGTCGCCTTTTGCGCCACCAGCGAGGACACCGCCTCCAGCACATCGTCCAGCCAGAACGGTTCGGCCTCCATTTCCAGCTTGCCGGCCTCCACTTTGGAAAAGTCCAGGATGTCGTTGATGATGCCCAGCAGGGAGGTGCCGGCGTTGTGGATTTTGCTGACGTAGTCGCGCTGCTGTCCGGACAGCTTGGTTTTCAGCGCCAGATAGGACATGCCGATGATGGCGTTCATAGGCGTGCGGATTTCATGGCTCATATTGGCCAGGAACATCGACTTGGCCTGGGTGGCGTCTTCCGCCTGCTGCTTGGCCACGCGCAGCTGCCCGGCGGTGTCCGCCAGGCGCGCGTAGAGCAGGCCGTTTTCCAGCAGCAGGATGATGAGCACGAAGCTGGCGGACAGCAAGCCGTAGCCGCGGCCGGCGTAAAAGCCCAGATCGAAGCGGCTGGCGTTGAGCATGGCGGACAAGGCGATGTCGCACAACCAGGCCGTCATCACCACCGCCAGCCAGACGTCCAGCAAGGTGCGCGTCCAGCGCCGCAGCAAGAGCAGCAGCGCCAGCGCGCTGAAGCCCCAGACCGCGGACACCACGCCGAACATGATGGGGGTGTAGCGGCTGCCTTGCATGATGGGGGGGAACCAGGGGTGGCCGAGCGTGGCCAGCGCCGTCAGCGCCGCCATCAGCGCCAGCGAGCCGAAGACGCAGCCCAGCACCGCCGGCAGCGGGCTGGCAAAGCGCTTCGGGCCGTCGTCGCGTTGAGCGAGCAGCACGTAGGCCAGCACCATCAGCGGAAAACCGCCGTGCCAGAACATATACATCCAGGCCGTGGTCTGCGGTCCGGCCCCCAGCAGGCCGCCGGGCGCGAACACGCCTGGAAAGGTCAGCGCGTGCGCCATCGCCATCAGCGCGGTGAACAGATAGGCGGTCGCCAGGGCCAGCAGGGCGCGGGCGCGCAAGATCGCGTATTGGCCGAACAGCAGCGCCGCGGTGACCAGATCGCACACCGCCATCGCCGCCTGATACGCGGGGATGAAGGCGGGAATCTTGGGCAGGGGCAGTTTGGCGAAGGGTAGCGCGCAGACGAACACCAGCACGGACACCACGATGGCGGCCAGCGCCATCCGGCGCTGCGCGCGGCTGGGCGGCAAGGTGGACAGAAACTCGAAGGCGTCGTTGCCGGAGGCGGGCGTCTGCTGCATGCGTCGAAGCTCCATCGATCAACGGATTCCGTGTTTATGAAGCAATCATATTTTGCTGTTTTATAGCATATGAGTCCGCAAGCAGGGATGGAATGTCCACGGTTTATCCGCATGTTTCCGGGCGCCGGACGCGCCGAAGGGCGCGGCGGAACCTGGCTTGACGGGACAGGCGAGCGTCGTCGGATCGGCGCCGCCGAGCGAGGGAGGGCGCGGCGGGGCTCACGGCGCCAGCGGCGCCACGCCGGCGTACACCTTGCGCAGCGCGGCGCGAATGTCGTCCAGCCGCTGTTCGCCCTTGGGCGTATTGGGGGTTTGCGCGCAGAGCCGCTTGGGCGCGCCGTCCACGGTCAGCGCGTCGCAGTCGGCGCGGCCGGCCGCCGTCATCGTCTCGTTGTCGCCGTAAAGCAGCCGGCCGTCCACCAGCACCGCGGCCACGTCGCGCAGCCGGGCGTCCAGCAGCGATTGGCCGGGGGTGGCGGCGCGGCTGGACAGGATGACGACGTCGGCCTTCAAGCCGGCGCGCAGTTCGCCGATGTAGTCGTCCAGGGCCAGCGCCTGCGCCGGGTGGCTGGTGATCATGGCCACCCAGTCCCGCTCCCGGATCGCGCCCTGGAATTGTTGCTGGTTGACGCGTTCCGCCACGCGCAGCTCGTCGAACAGATTGTCGCTGCCGGTGGGGTTCCAATCCACGCCCAGCGACACCGGCACGCCGTGGCGCAGGGCGAGGTCGACGCGGGTGGTGCGGCCGTACAAGGCCAGATTGCTTTGCGGGGACCAGATCAGCTTGCTGCCCGTCGCGCCCATCTGGCGGAATTCCTCGTCGCCGAAGGCGGTGCCGTGGATGACGGCGGTGCCGGGGGCGAGCAGGCCCTTGGCCTTGAGCGTGGCGAATTCCGCCAGCGCGTCGGCGTCCACGCCTTCGGCGACGTGGATCAGGAAGGCGTCGGTCGCGTTCCAGTCGATCTTGGGCGCGCCGCCGACGTCAAGGATGAAGGTGCGGACGTGGGCGGAGGAGACCGGCAGACCGGATTGAGGGTTTTCCGCATTGCGGATCAGCCCTTGCAGGCAGCGGCCGGCGGGCGAGCCCTGGATGGTGGTGACACCGCTGATCAGAGCCTTGGCCTCGCCGTATTTCACCATTTCGCAGCTCAGGCCGCTTTTCTTCAATTGATCGTAGGGCCGCTTGAACGCCTTGTAGGCGGCGGCGCGCTGCCATTGGCCGCGGTTCTGGTAAAGCTTGGGCGGCGCCCATTTGGGCAGGGCGTTGTAGGCCACGTGATTGTGGGCGTCGATGAAGCCGGGAAAGACGTAGCCCTCGCTCACCGTCAGCACCGTGGCGCCGGCGGGTTCGACGCAGTCCGCGCCGGCGCAGACGATGCGGTCGCCGGCCAACACCAGCCGGCCGTCGCTCTCTTGTCCCGCCAGCACCAGGCGGCCGCGGATCACCAGGTTCTCGCCGTCGCCCGGCGTCACCGTCACCCCGGCGTAGGCCGGCAGCAGCGCGGCGCACAGCAGCCATCCCAAGCGTTTCATCTCGCGTTCTCCCGCCGGTTTCAACCCTGGTCCGCTTGCGCCGTCCACAGGATGGAGGCGTTGGCGGCCGGGGTTTTCAGTTTGGCCTGGCCCTTGATCACCCGCGTGGCCATATCGCCCTGGCCCAGCCAGGCCGGCATGCCGAAGGGCAGGTCCGCGGCGGGGATCCGCGCCAGGTCCTGATCGCGGAAACCGGTAAGCGCGTAAGGCGAGGGGTCCGGCGCGGCGCCGGGGTCCGGGCTCAGCAGCGGCGCCAGCGCGGCCAGCGTCTGGTTCCAGGATTTGAGCAGCGCGCCCGGAGAGCGCGCGGTGGGGTGCTGCGGCTGAAACAGCCGCTGCGCGGCCTTGAAGGAGGCCGCGCCGGGCCAGTCGTCCAACACCTTGGCCGCCGCCTTGCCAAAGCCGATCACCGCTTGCAGGCCGGGCTGCTTGAGCTGGTCCAGCAACTGATTTCGCCAGGCGCGCACCGCGGCCTGGTCCATGAAGCCGGCCATCTCGCTGTCGAACTGGCCGTAGATGCTGTACAGGCTGGCGTTGACGATGACGTAGGAGCGATCCAGGCCCAGCTTGCGCAGAAAGCCTTGCACCCGTTGGCCGGCGGTGCCGACCATGGCGCGGCGCACCAGGTTTTCGTCGGCGGACGGGTCTTGTCCCACGATCAGCACTTTGGCGCTGCCGTCCAGGCGGCCGCGGTAATAGATGGGTCCCCATTCCAGGCGGAATTTGGCCGGGAGGGCCTGATAGCTGGCCAGCGGAGCGTGCTCGAACAGCGAGGAGAAAGGCGGGGGCGGCCCGGGGTCCCAGAGCATGTGCTTTCCTTTGAACCAGTTGGCGGCGCCCGTTGACGGCAGGCCGGCTGGGAAGGCCGCGGGGCGGAGTGTTTGAGGTATATGCGATCAGGCGCGCGAATGAAATACGTAAAACCCGCTAGCGGGACATCCTGGCGTCATCTTGCCGCGGCAAGATCGGCGTTTTGACCGTCTTGATCGAAACTGGAGAACGCCATGGATCGCCGCCGTTTTTTGAAAACCTCGCTTGCCGGCGGAGGACTGCTGCTGGCCGGGCCGGCGCTGGCCGCGCCGGCCATCGTCACCTCGGACCGGCTGCGCCCGGTTCTGGGCTCCGGCATCCAGATCGGTGATGTGGGCGCGGACCGAGCCATCGTCTGGGCGCGTTCGGACCGGACCGCGCGGCTGGTGGTGGAGTGGGACCGCAGCGAACGCTTCGCCAGCCCGCGCCAGGTGCGCGGGCCTTGGGCGACCGAGGCCGGCGACTTCACCGCGCGCGTGGATCTGAGCGGCTTGCCGGCCGGCGAGCAGCTGTATGTGAGAGCGCGTTTTGAAGACGCGGTCCATCCGCGGGCCTGGTCCGAGCCGGTGGCGGGCCGCTTCCGCACCGTGGCGGAAACGGCGCGCGATCTGCGCTTCGTCTGGTCCGGCGACACCGCCGGCCAGGGCTACGGCATCAACCCGGATTGGGGCGGCATGCGCATTTACGAAACCATGCGCCGGCAGCGTCCGGACTTCTTCGTGCATTGCGGCGACACCATCTACGCCGACGGCCCGATGGCGGCGGAAACCGCGGTGGAGGGCGGCAAGATCTGGCGCAATCTGCTGACGCCGGAAGTGAGCAAGGTGGCGGAGACGCTGGACGAATACCGCGGGCGCTATCGCTACAACCTGATGGACGCCAATGTGCGGCGCTTCGCCGCCGAAGTGCCGCAGATCTGGCAGTGGGACGATCACGAGGTGGTCAACAACTGGTCGGACGGCAAGGACTTGTCCGCCGATCCGCGCTACCGCGAGAAGAACATCGGCGTGCTGCAGGCGCGCGCCACCCGCGCTTTTCTGGAATACGCGCCGATGCGGCTGCACGGCAATCGCGAGGAGGAGCGGGTGTATCGTCACTTGCCGCAGGGGCCGCTGTTGGACGTGTTTGTGGTGGACATGCGCAGCTATCGCGGCGCCAACGGCGCCAATCTGCAGAAGGACGGCGAGCCGGGCGCGGATTTCATGGGCCGGGAGCAACTGCGTTGGCTGCTGGACGGCCTGCAGGCGGCCAAGGGAAGCTGGAAGGCGATCATGGCGGACATGCCGCTGGGCCTGCAGGTGGCCGACGGCAAGAACACGGACGGCAGCGCGCGCTGGGAGGCGATGGCCAACGGCGATCACGGCCGGCCGCTGGGGCGCGAGCTGGAGCTGGCCTGGCTGCTGCGCGAGATCAAGCGCCGCGATATCCGCAATGTGGTGTGGTTCACCGCCGACGTGCATTACACCGCCGCCCATCACTACCATCCGGAGCGCGCCGCCTTCGCGGACTTCGATCCCTTCTGGGAGTTCGTGTCCGGCCCGCTGAACGCCGGCACCTTCGGTCCCAACGCGCTGGACATGACTTTCGGCCCCAAGGTGGTGTACCAGAAAGCGCCGGAGACGCAGAACCTGTCGCCCCTGGCCGGCATGCAGTTCTTCGGCCAGGTGGACATAGACGCCCGCAGCCGCGCGATGACGGTGCGGCTGAAGGACGCGGCCGGCCAGACCCTGTTCACCCAGGAGTTGACGCCGGCGTGAATGGGCCGCGAGGGCGGGCCGCCCGCCGCGCAATTGACGACGTTTGTTTCGTTTATTAGAATACGTACGTATGTATTCAATAACGGGAGGGCGCAGTGGGCAAACCCAGATCCATCGATCGCAATCAGGTGTTGGACGCCGCGGAAGAGATCATTGAACGCAACGGGGCGGCCGCCCTCACCATAGACGCCGTGGCCAAGGCCGTGGGCATCAGCAAGGGCGGGGTCCAATCCTGTTTCGGCGCCAAGCACAATCTGGTCAACGCCATGCTGGAGCGTTGGGGCAAGCACTACGACGCGTGTTTCGAGAAAACCGCGGGCGCCGCCGCCGAGCAGCTGTCCAGCGTCGAGCAAGTCAAAACCCATGTCCGCATCACCGCGACGGAGGAGGCGTTGATCGCCCGCGCCGCCTGCCATTTGAGCGCGATGCTGGAGTCCAAGGATCAGAAAGACTGGGTGCGGGCCTGGCATGCCGAGCGCCTGGGCAAGCTGGACGTGGCCACCGAGGAGGGCCGCCGCGCGCGCGTGGCCTATCTGGCGGTGGAAGGGGCTTTCATGCTGCGCTACTTCGGCCTGGCGGAGATGAGCGAGCAGGAGTGGCGGGACGTTTTTCATGACATCGAGCAATTGGCGGGGGGGCTGACAAGCGTTTCGCTCCCGCCGGAGAGTCAGTGAACGGGTTTCAAGAGCGGCCGGCGAAAACCTGCGTCGCGGCCGAGGCAAGGCGCGACGCCGGGCGGGATTTCATTATGCTTACGGGGAAGGGCGGTTAAAGATGTTTAGTTGGATGTTGTTGTTGCTCGCCAGCGGGCTGGAAGTGCTGTGGGCGGCGGGTTTGAAGCGTTCGGACAGCGTGTTGGAGTGGTTGGCGACCATCGCCTGCATCATCGGCAGCTTCTCCCTCCTGGTGCTGGTCACCAAAAGAATGGGGGCGTCGACCGCCTATGTGTTTTTCGTGATCTTCGGCACCGTGGGCACTTATTTGCTGGACGTCGCGCTGTTCGGCAAGCCGGTCAGCCCGCTTGCGGTGCTGGCGATAGCGGTGATCCTGTTTTCGGTGGTGCAACTCAAGCAAGTGAAAGACTGAAATGGACTGGCTTTATCTATTGACGGCGGGGGTTCTGGAAATCCTGGTGGTGGTGGGCATCCGGGACATCGCGCTGAAACGCTACGCCAGGGGCTGCGCGATGTACGCGCTGGGCCTGGGCAGTTCCTTGTTTCTGCTCTACCTGGCGATGAAAACCATAGACATGTCGATCGCCTACGCCGCCTACACCGGAATTGGCGTGGTGGGCACGGTGGTGACCGGCATCCTGTTCTGGGGCGACAAGAAGAGCGGCAAGAAGTTTGTCTACCTGTCGCTGCTGGTCGCGTCCATCGTCGCGCTCAAGACCGCCGGCTAGCGCCGCCGGCCGCGTGCTCATGGCCGGGCGGCCGGCGCCAGTCCGTCGTCCAGCCGCTCCAGGATGCGGTAGGCGGCGCTGACCCGCTCGGCCAGCGGATAGGACTTGTTGGCCAGCAGCACGATGCCCAGCCGTTTTTCCGGGATATAGGCGGCGTAAGCCGAAAAACCGTTGGTGGAGCCGGTCTTGTTGATGAAGGCCCGCGTTTGCGGCGGCAGCGGCGGATCCAGGCGCTGCGCCGGCATGCCCTGGTAGATGTAGGCGGCGGAATTGCCGCTCAGCAGCTGCGGCAGGGCCACCGGATACGGGTATTGTTCCCAGATCAGGCTCTGAGTCAATTCGCCGGCGCGGTAGTAGCCGATGTGGGCGTCCTTGAGCGCGCCCTGAAGCTTGGGCGCCATCGGCAGCAGGCCCATATTGGCGTTCAGAAAGCGCGCCAGGTCGGCGGCGTTGGATTTGACGCCGTAGGCCTCGTCCGCCAGCGGCGCCGGCGTCAGCCGCGCGGGCCGGTCGTTCTTGTCGTAGCCCTGGGCGTAGTCGCTCATTCTCTGGGCGGGGATGTTGACGAAGCTGCTGTCCATGCCCAGTTTGGCGAAGATCCTGCCTTCCACCGCCGCCGCGTAAGGCATGCGCATGCTGGCGGCGGCGATCTGACCCAGGACGCCGATGCCGATATTGGAATAGACCCGCTGGCTGCCCGCCGGCTGCTTGGGGCGCCAGCTCCGGATGAATCGCCGCAGCTGGCCGGCGTTGACGACGTTGTCCGGCACGAACAGGGGCAGGCCGGAGGTCTGAGTGCCCAGGTTCAGCAACGTGACCCGCTCCAGGCCGCCGCCGGCCAGCGCCGGCAGGTGCTGGCTTAGGGGATCGGCCAGCGAGAGCCGGCCTTCGGCCTGGGCGTAGCTGGCCAGCGCGGCGGTGAAGGTTTTGCTGAGCGAGCCGATTTCGAACAACGTGGCGCGCGTCACCGGCCTATGGTCGGTCTTGGAGGCGACGCCGTAGTTGTAAACCTGAACGTCGCCGCCGACGGCGAGGCCCACCGCCATGCCGGGGATGCCGTTCTTGCGCATCAGCGCGGGAATCTCGGCGTCGACGGCGGCCTGTGGCGTGGGCGCGGCGACTGCGACGGCGCTGACGGAGAGCGCGGCGCAGGCCAGCAGCAGGGTATGGCGGTTCATTTCGGGCATGGCGATGCCTCCTTGACGATGAGGATGTGGAAAGAGGAAGGGCGGAGCGCCGGGCGCGGTCGACGCGCCTGGCTTGAAGAATGGCTCGCGTCCGTTCAAAGCCTCGCGAGCCAGGGCGAGCCAGGGCGAGGCCGGGCGTTGCGGCGGAAGGGTCAAGCGGCGCGCGAGCGTCCGCCGTGTCAGTCCCCGCGACGCGCCGCGAATCGCAAGCCGGTTCCTAGGCGCGGTTCAGCGCCAGCAGCAACTGGTTGACGCCGTCGCTCATGGCCTGGTAGCGCGTTTGCTTGCCGCGGGTCAGCGCCACCCATACCGCCGTCTGCTGCTGGGGATCGATGGCGACATAGCTGAAGAAGCCGCCGCCGCCGGCGGTTTTTTGCAGGAAGGGCCTGGCGTTAGGCTGATCGCGCAAGGCCACCCAGCCCAGGCCCAGCGCGTCGGCCTTGCCGGGCACGTCCATGCCGGCGAGGCTGCGCAGCTCGGCGCGCTGATAGCGCATCTGGAAAGTTTGCTGGTACAGGCGCTTGCGCTGCTCGTTCTGCGGCCGCACCAGGTCTTGCAGCCAGCGCTGCATGTCGGCGGCGGTGGAATAGACGCCGCCGCTGCCTATGGCCGCGCTGGTGTTGACGCAGGGGCTGGTTTCCACGCCGCGCAGCAGGCGCGCGCACTGAGCGGGGCTGGGGCTAAAGGTGGTGTCGCGCATGGCCAGCGGTCCGGTGACGGTGTCGCGCAGCAAGGCCGGGTAGGGCTTGCCGGCGGCGACGGCCAGCGCGTCGGCCAGGTAGTCGTAAGCCAGGTTGGAGTATTGCGCGCTCTGTCCCGGCGCGAAGCGGGCCTTGGTCTTGGACAGCCAGCGCCAGCGCTGTTGCCGGTCGGGCCAGACGAAAACCGGCGTGTCGCGCGGCTTGACGCCCGGCAGCTCGCGCGGGAAACCGCTGGTGTGAGTGGCCAGGTGCAGCAGGGTGATGGGCTGGCCGCCCAAGGCCTTGGCCGGCCGGGCGCCGGCCGGCGCGAACTTTTGCAGCGGGTCGTCCAGCTTGAGCCGCTGATCCAGCACCATGGACGCCAGCACTTCGCTGGTCATCAGCTTGCTGAGGCTGGCGATGCGCAGCAGCGAGTTGGCGTCCGGCGTCTGGCGGCTGCCGGGGCGGGTTTCGCCGTAAAAGCGCTGCAGGCTGCCTTGCTTGTCTATCACCACCATCACCATGCCCACCGCCTGGCTGTCCTTGAAGATTTTTTCGGCTTGCTGGTTCAGTTGGGCAATGGGCATGGCGGCCTGGCTCAAGGCCGGCAGGGCGGCCAGGGCCAGGCAGATGAATCCCTTTGTTCTCATGGAGCGTGCTTTCTCTTGGGTGAGGCGGCGCGTCGATCGGCGCTGTCGATGGCGTGCATTCTATGGGGGCTGCGGAGGGCGGCATAGCGCGCAATCTGTAACGGCTGTAACCGATATATTCTACCCAGTCCCAAAGGACAGGCATGCCCGGCTTTCGAGGTGCTATTACTGGCTAGTTGAAGTCCCTATCGCCGCCATTATCGGCCCCGCCTCGACCGCGCCAAGGCGCCCGCCCCTGATTGACGACTTAGTGGCTGTTTGTTCGTCCGCTTCGCCCGCGCGCCGCGCGGGGGAGGAGAAATCCATGCGCCATCGCGAGACCATCACGCCGAGCAAGGGGTAGAGCCGCTGGCAAAACCCGCTTGAACGAGCAAGCCCGCGCGCCGCGCCGGCGCTTTGCCGTTTGCGCCGGTTTCGCCAGCTGCTGTTGCCGTATGGAGGGCGCCGGCCTTGCGCCGGCGCCGGGCAGCTGACTCACTTTTCGGAGGAAAGCGTCATGCCATCAGTCAATCAGTTCGCCTATGTGCCCAACACCAGCACATACAAATTCGCCTACGGTGGGTCCATTCCCAATATGGCGATCGCCAATATGCCCAACGACACCAACTGGGCGCGCTGGACCATGCTCAACGACGGCGAGTACTACCGGATGTATTTCTTCAAGGGCAGCAGCGCGAACACCTTGTATCAGGCCGCGTTCAATCCGGCCACGTCCAAGTACGAGTTCGGCTTCCACTCCATCCCGGAGCTGAAGATCACCGGCGCGCCGCCGGACGCGGACGCCAGCAGCGTGTCCATGCTTTACGACGGCAGCACCAGCACGTACCGCTTGTACTTGCGGCGCTTGGGCGCGCCCACGGTGTTGTACCAGTTTGGCTTCAACCGTTCCACCAACCACTATGAGTACGGCTACAACTCCATTCCCACCTTGAACGTCACCGGCGCGCCGGGGGACACCGACTTCCACCGCTGGTCGATGCTGTTCGACGGCAGCACCTATCGTCTGTACGCCTTCAAGGTGGGCAGCGTGGACACCTTCTACCAGTTCGGCTACAACCCGCAGACCCAGGCGTATCAATACGGTCACGATTCCATCCCCATCCTGACCCTGGTGGGCACGCCGGCCAACAGCAATCTGACCAGCATGTCGATGCTGTTCGGCCAGGGCGACTACCGCTTCTACTTCCAGACCTTGTAAACGCGGAAAGGCGAGGGCGGCGGACGGCCGGCGGCTTGGCAAGCCGTTTCAAGCCGCTCGGCTGCCCATCTCGCCGCGGCGCCTCGCGCGCAGAGTCTCAGAGCCTGTTCAAAGTCACGCGAGCAAGGGCGAAACAAGGCGAAAACGAGCGAAAAAGCGGAATGTACACGTGGTGCATGAGCATTTTGAGCTCGTACTCACCGTGCAACACTTCACGAAGTGCAGCAGACTTTGAACGGGTTCTCAGGCCCGCAGGTCCACGATGGGCGGCGTCTTGCTGGTGACGGGGTCCAGCCGCCATTGCGCCCGCGCCGCCGGTTTCAACGCGAAAGCGTCGGAGTCCGGGGGCCGGCCCAGCAAGGCCGCCAGGCTTGCGCGCAGCGCGGCTTCCGCGCCGGCGTCCAGGTTCTCGGCCAGCAGCAGGGTCAGCCGCTCGCGGCCGGCCGCATCGAGGTCCAGCTGGATCTGGAAGCCTTGCTCCGCGCCGCTCAGCCGCGCGAAATCGTCCAGCTCGTACGTGGTTTCATTGAGGCGGAAGGAGCGGCCGTCGCGGCCGCGCAATTCCAGCCAGCGCTCGCCGTCGCGCTCCACCCAGCGGCCGATGTCGCCCACGCAGTAGCGGAACACCGGGAAGCGCCGCCGCCAGGCGTTGCTGACCGCGATGCGGCCGTAACCGGCGGCGTCCGGCTGCAGGATCTCCGCCGCCACCCGCGGCAGCACCCGAAACAGGCCGGGGCGGCGGCTGGCGTCGCTCCAGGCCCAGATGCCGGTTTCCGCGCCGCCGTACAGGGACCAGACCTGGCCCGCGCCCAGCGCGGCGCGCAGCCGCGCCAGCGTGGACGCGTGCAAGGTTTCGCCGGCGTACAGCAGTTGCGGAATCTCCAGCCGTTCGCCGGCGGCCTCCAGATGGGCGGCGAACAGCGCCAGCCGCGACGGGGTGCCCAGCGCATGGCTGGGGTGGAATTGCCGCGCCGCGGCCAGGATGTCAGCGTCGGCGGCGTGGGCGCTCATCGGCAACGTGGTGGCCTGGCAGCGCTCCAGCACATCGTCGACGATGGCGGCGGTGCGGTAGAGGTTGGCGTAGCCAAACAGGTTCAAGGCGATGCTGGCGGGGCCGAACACCCCGTCGGCGCGCAGCCGGTCCGCCAGCGCCTGCCGCTGCGCCAGGTTTTCCGCGATGTCCACCGGGAAGATCAGCGCCGCCTGGGTGCTGCCGCCGGAACGCACCAGGTAGAGGCCGCTGGCTTCGCGCTCCGGCGCGAACGAGGCCAGCACGGTTTGCAACGCGGCTTTCTCCAGCGGCGGCGCGGAGTCGGCGCAGTCCACGCCGCGATAGAGCGCCTGATAGAAGGGGTGGGCGCGGGCCAGCTCGAAGCATTCGCGCAGCACGGCGTTCTGGCGGGCCGGCGCGGTCTGCGGGGCCAGCGGCGCGTTCATGCCGGCAACCTCGTCGCGTCCGTCTGCGGCAGGCCCAGCTGGATCAACAGCGGACGGTGGCGGGTGAGGAAGGCGCGCCGCTGCGCGGCGTCCGGCAAGGCTTCCTGCGCGTAGTCCAGCCAGCGCTGCGCCAGCATGCGCGCCAGGCGCAGCTCGTCCGCGTCCTGGCTGCCGGCGTAGCGCAGCACCGTGGGCGGCGTGGCCAGCAGCCGCCAATCCCGGCACGGCCGGTGGGACAGGCTGTCCGCCAGAATGCGGAAACGGATCAAGGGCGCGGACAGCAAGCCGGCGCGCCCGCCGTGCGCGACGATCTCCTTCAGCACCCGGTACCAGAAATCGATGCCCTCGTTCAGCCGCGCGCCGGCCACGTAGCGCTGCGTCAGCAGCCATTGCCGCCGCGCGGCCACATTGCTGGCCCGGCCCATGAAGAAGTCCGGGTGGCCGGCGGTGCGCAGCGGGCGGGGCAGCAGGAAGGCCTCGTCCCCCAGCGGCTCCAGTTCGGCGCGCAGCGCGTCCAGCTGCGGGAAGCGCTCCTCCGGCGGCGCGCTGTCGTAGCCCAGCACCGCCAGGTCCAGCCGGTGCTCGTTCATTTTTTGTTCCAGCAAGCGCAGACAGTCCGGCCGGTAGCAGTCGTCGGCGTCCAGAAAACTGACCATTTCGCCGCCGGCCCGCGCCAGGCCGGCGTTGCGCGCCGCGCCGGGGCCGCTGTTGCGCGGCAGCCGCAACAGCACGCTGCGGGTATGGCTCAAGTCCTGGGCGTGGTGGCGCAGGGCGTGCTCCGCCGCTTCCGCGCCGTCGTCGGTGCTGGCGTCGTCGACGATGATGATCTCGTGCGGCGCTTTCTCCTGCGCCGCCAGCGAAGCGATGGTTTCGCCGATGTAGGCGCGTTTGTTGTACAGCGGAATAATGACGGAATGCCGCATGAAGCCCCCTGTGCGCGAAACCGGTTCAGGCCGCCGCGACGGCGGAGTACAGCTTGCCGCGGCGTTGGTGCAGATTGATGATCAACTCGTCCGAGCCGCGAAACACGCCTGGGCCGTAGCTTTCCGCGTCGCGGCACAGTTGCATGCCCACCAGCCGGATGCGCCGCCGGCTTTCCGGGTCTTCGAACTCGCTTTGCTCGACATAGTCCTGGAACATGTATTGCGGCCATTGCCCCAGCACCAGTTCGCGCCAGGCGGCCTCGCCGCAGGCGGAGCGCACCAGGGAGCCCAGGCCGCGGCCGCCGCTGCTGGGCTTGGCGATGAAATCGCCGGCGCGCGCCAGCAGGGCCTCGGCCTCCTCCCGCGAAGCCGGCGCGAAAGAGGGGATCAGGAAGGGACGCAAGGCCGCGTAGTCGTCGGCGTCCAGGCAATCCCGCATGATGTCTTCGCGGTTCAGCACCGCCAGCACCCGCTTGTCGTGCACCAGGATCAGCGTGCGGATGTCGTTGAAGTAAGCGCCGCCGTCCAGCAGGTGGTCCAGCACTCTGTCCGGCAACAGCGGCAGTTCGCTGCGATCCATTTCCAGGATGCAGCGGTTCACCGTCCGACCGTCCAGCCACAGCTTGCCGTCCCGGACGCTGAGCGCCTCCGGCCGGGCGGACAGAAAGTGGGCGCCGTCGCGCTGCAGCGTTTCCGCCAGCAGGAAGATTTCGGTGCCGGGCTCGCGGGCGTGGGTCAACGCCACCACGCAGCCGGGCGGGTGCCACTGGCGCAGGGTGTGCAAGAAGGCGTCGCCGCCGGCCGCTTGGCCCAGCCAGTGGCTGATCATCCAGCCGTTCATCGGATAGCGCGCGCCCACTTCGCAGATGCGCGGCTGGCCGCGGCGGTCGTAGATGAAGTCCGGGCGGTAGAAGCCCACGCGGTAGGGCCGGCCGTGCGCGCGCCGCAACAGCGCCTCCATCGCCTTGGGCAGTTGATAGAGCGCCCGGATGCGCGGGTCGAGGAAATAACGGCCGACGATGGCGCGGAACGCGGAGTCCAGCAGCGCGCTCAGGCGACGCAGGCTGCGCAGATAGCCGGCGGACACCTCCACGCGGGCGCGCGCCAGCTGCTCCGGAGCGAACAGCGGCGGCGCGCCCGGCGGCCAGGACGGCGGCTCGGCGTCCGCCTGTTGCGCCAGCCGCAGGAGAGGAGGTTCGGCCCGGCTCACAGCGCCTCCGCCGCGGCGTCCCGGGCCACCGTTTCCAGCACCGCCGCCTTGTGCTCCAGATAGGCGCCGACGATGCCGTCCAGGCGGTAGCGTTCCAGATCCAGATCCATGGCCCGCGCGTAGTGGCGGACGGCGTTCATGGCGTGGAAGAAGTGGTTTTTCTCGGTGGGGCCGCAGTGCACGCTGATCCAGCCCAGCGTGCGGGTGGCGTCGCGCTCGGCGAAGCCCAGCGTCTGGATCAGCCAGCGGCGGAACAGCGGCAGGATGAACTCCACTTCGCCGTGGGTGTAGATCTCGTGCGTCAGCGTGGTCAGCAGCGCGACGGCCAGGTCCGGTTCGCGCAGCGACTGGTGGTCCTTCCAAGTCTTGAAGGCCTTGGCGCTGGGGTGGAGATAGGCATGGGACAGCCACTGGTCATCTCCGACAATGCCCGTGGCCATGTTGTAGTACATCTGCGCGTGCAGCACCTTGTGCGTGACCGCCAAGTCCTCGTCCACGATGCGGTTCAAACAGACCATGGAGGAGAACAAGGCTTCGCGGTCCGCCACCGGCTGGCCGGTGTGGACCAGCAGCGTCATCCGGTTGCCGATGCCGGCCACCGTCATCGCGCTGTTGTTGGTCTGGCTCCAGCTCTGGAAAAAGCTGCGCAGGGTTTCCTGGCTTTGCCGGCGCGCGGTCAGACGCGCAAAGCCGGCTTCGATCGCGTCGAAGCGGCGGCCGTGCCGTTCAAAGGCTTGCAGCAGCTCCTGCTTGAGGTGGGATGCGGGCAAATCCCGCAACACCGGCATGATGATATGGCTGAGACGGTTCATGAGCAGGACCCTTGCTTGCATTGAGCGCGCCGCGTCGGGCTGGGCGGAGCGGCCGCCGGCCCCGTGCTTTTTACGGCCGGACAGACATCAATATGGTGTAAGGATCAGACTGCCGATATAGGTACTACCACGATGTTGAAAATCCGCACGAATGATCTACCGCGCTTGCCGCAGAGGATATGATTTCGGCATCATTTGTTTTTTCCGTCAGCGAGATCGAGCCGATGCAAACCGAAGTGATGACTGTCAAACAGACAAGATTGATCGAATGCCGCGCCGGAGTGGAACGCCTGGATCAGGCGCTGGAACTGGTGGCGCTGTGCGCGGAGCACGACGCGTCGAGCTTGTTGCTGACGGAGAAGGCTTTGCCGCCGGCCTTTTTCGATTTGAGCAGCCGGTTTGCCGGCGAATTCATCCAGAAGCTGGTCAACTATCGTCTTTCCGTGGCCGGGGTGTTCGTCGACGGGGCCGCTTACGGCGAGCGATTTGGCGAATACCTGAACGAAGCGCGCCGGGGCCGGCAATTCCGCGTGTTCGACGATAGGGAGGCGGCCTTGGCCTGGCTGGCGGAGCCAGGTTGAGAGCGAAGCGCTTGAAGGCGGTGAAGGGGCGCGCGAACCGGACGGGAGACGGGAGGCAGCCCCTGGCGGGGCTGCTTGCTTAGCGGGTCTTAAAGGGAGAAGGCGATCAGACCGCGTCTTTGCCTATGCTCACCTGGAAGGAGCCGGAGTTGTTGCCGTAAGTGTTGGGCACATCGTTGTAGTACAGCGTGATCTGGCCTTGCGCGTTGGCCGGCGCTTTCCAGCGGAACAGGCCGGTGTTCACCGGAATGAAGCCGCTGGCGCCGATCTTCATCACCAGCGCGCCGCAGTAGGCGTCGCCGCAGATCAGGCCCTGATTGGGGTGGCTCTTGTCGCCCTGCGGGCCCCAGTTGGGTTGCGGGCCGTAACCGGCCCAGCCCGACGCCACGATGGTGATCACGTCGCCGGGGTTGTAGGTGATGGTGGTGGGTTCTCCGTTGGGATTGTTCGCAGCGACAGTACCGGTCCAAGCCATGGTGAATCTCCAAGTTGAGAGTGAGGGAAAGCAGATTCGACGCCGCGCCGGCGGCATGAGGAATATGCCTATCTCATTAAAGTTGGAGGTGGGGGTTTTGGCCTCTGGTCTTTCGGCAAGGTCGGCGGAGGGAACTTTGAGCCAGGTCTCCGGCGCTCAGCGGCCTTGATCCAGCTTGCAGGCGAGGCCGGTGCCGGCGAAGCCGCCGTACAGCTTCATTTCGTCCGGCTGTTTGCGGGTGATGAAGAAACTGTCCGGCAGCGCCAGGCCGGTGCCGCCGCGCGGCCAGGTCAGCAGCCCGCGTTCGTCCATATAGCCCTGGAAGCGTTGCTCGCCGTGGATCAGCTCCACCGTCTGGCTCTGGCGGCTGAAGTGGAAGCGGGTGGCGTCGGCGCAGTGGTAGCTGGCCTGCATCGCCTGCGGCTTGCAGCCGGCCAGCAGAGCGAGCAGGAGCGGCGCCAGGCTGGCGAAGGGGAAACGGGCGAGGATGGACATGGGCGGCGTTGGCTGAGGACGGAAGGTCGCCAATATAACAAGAGCGGCCGGCGGCGGCTAGCCGCGCTCCGGGCGCCGCTGGTCCATTCGCGCGGCAACTGTTAACATGCCGATCGATTTTTCGGCCGCCGATCCCGATGGCGGCCGCAAGGAGACAAGCATGTTCCCACGCAAGCTGATGCTGGCGGTTCTTGGCGTTGCGACGCCGTTCGCCGCGGTGGCGGCGGATGTTTACATCGGCATGTTGAGCGTGAACGAGGGGGCCTTGCGGCTGACCCGTTGCAGCCTCGGCAAGCCGATCTATCTGCTGCTGAGCCAGGAAGGCCGGCCGTTGACGGAGTGGCCGGGCGCATCGCCGCAGGCGCTGGAAGAAAAGGCCAGGACCTCGGCCCGGATTTTGGGCGAATTCGAAGAGCGTGACGGCAAGCCGGCCTTGCGGGTGGAGCGGATAGACGCGATCCGCTCCGGCGAGTCCTGTCATCTGGACGATTGGCTGAACGAACAAGACGCGTCCGGGACCGAGCCGTAATGAGGCTGAGCAAGGGCAAGGCGGCGCTGGCGCTGCTTGCGTTGCTGGGCGGCGCTTATTGGGCGGCCACTCGTCTGAACAGCAACTGGGCGCGCGCGGTGGGCGAGCCGGTGGACGCCTTCAACGGCGTCGCCGTGTATTACAACGGCGGCGTGCAGAACGTGGAAGGGCGCAATCTGGCGCCGGACGGCTACAACCTGGGCCTGCGCTATCAATGCGTGGAGTTCGTCAAACGCTATTACTACCAGCGTTTTGGCCACAAGATGCCGCAAGACAAGGGCCATGCCCGGGATTTTTTCCAGTCCGGGCTGGACAACGGCGCGCTCAATCCCGAGCGCGGCCTGCTGCAATACCGCAACGGCGGCGGCGACGCGCCGCGGGCGGAAGACCTGATCGTGTTCGCGCCCTGGACCTTCAACCGTTACGGCCATGTCGCCATCGTCAGCCGGATCGGGCCGGATTTCATCGAGATCATCCAGCAGAACCCCGGCCCGTTCGGCGAGGCCCGCGAGCGGCTGCCCTTGCTCATGGAGCAGGGCGTCCCGAGGGTGGACCATCCGCGGGCGCTGGGTTGGCTGCGCCGCGCGCCGCAGGCCTCGGCGCCGGCGGGGGAAGGCCTGGAGCCGGCGGGCAAGGCCTGACCATCTATTGTCTGCCGGCATTGCGGCGTGGAGTCTTGCGCGGCGCGCATCTTCATCAGAAGCATTGGCTCTGGCAAGCAGGCCGTTATTTTATTCGCATGAGGCGTGCTTGCCTGATTTTGGCCGCTCGATAAATCGTTGTGTGCTTTTTTATCGGCAACACGTCTATTTATTTCGCATGGTTTTTGATTTTTGGCGTGAGTGTTTTTTACAAGCCGCTTCCTGGCTTCCTTGGTAACTTTGCTGAAACCAAAGGAGCTTTGTCATGCCGATCAATCATATCGCAGCCTATACGCCTCAAACTGTCGTACCCAATAGCGAAAATCAGTCTGTTCAGGATTTCTCAGGCAAATCAATCCGTGGCCGCGACGTGGTCATAATCAACCCATTCTGCGAGGGAGGCGGGGATCATGCCTTGGCGAATAAGATAGCCAATCTTGCTTTAGAGGAAGGCTGCCGCGTGACGATCGTGCCCGTATCCGCTAATGGAGGTGGCGAAAGTGATTCCGGTCAGCGCAATATCTCTCTGCATGGGGGTGGTCACGATGCCAGCAGCCTTAGTAATCCGGTATTCATCGTGGCTCCCGTGGGTATTTTGACAACCGAGAAGCTGGGCGAGACCATTAATCGATTATGCGATCAATATCAATTTCCCAAGGGTGACATTGCTCTCATTGAGGAAATGGATTTATTAGCCTCTCCCAGTCAGCAGTTGCCGGAGCGCCAGGAATTGTTGCAGAAAATGGGGTTTGGCAAGGTTGACGCGTTCAATCTGGGTTTCGGCAAGGGGGCGATTGGTTATCTGCCCGTTGATCCGCTTACTGTCAATACTGTCAAAGACCGTTTTGAAGGGGAGCTGGTCAAGCTGCTGGATAGCTGCAATCTTTCGTTGGCGAAAGACAGTCACTATCATCTGGCCTACATCAGTTCGGATACTTGTATTACTGCGTCGCAAGTTTTTATCGCCAACACCCTCACTGAGAACAAGGGGAGTGGGAAAGACGCCAATTACGTCATGGTGTTGAGGCAGCTGGATGGATACGCCAAGAAGGTGTTGCCAAACAAGGTCAGTGAAATATTGAACCTGCGCAGCCAGCAACATGATTTTCCGGCCTTGTTCGCCAAGGCCAATATCGCGTTTGCCGATCCTGATACGGGCCGGCTTGAAAACAATATTGAAATCAAGGGCGAGGGACAGGGGCAGCTCAATATCGTCTTTGCCAATGCCTTGCCGCAGAATATTTTCCATGACTTCATGTGTCTTGCTCATTCAGGCATGGCCAGTGGTGATCAATCCTTGGGCGAGTTTCTGTCCTTGACCGGAAAAATGCCTTACTACGATATGCAGCCATGGAAACAACCATTGGCCGAAGCCGTTAAAGAGGCTGGAGCGGAGTTGGGCGGCGCGGAGTTGAAGCAGGCGGTGGCGGAAAGAATTATCGGACGCCAGCCTTTTAGCGGGCGCATGGCTTATCAGATTGTTCCGAATCTTGGGCAGACGGAGCGCTCGGCCGAGCTGAACCATGGCTTGAACGCTTTGGATACGCTGATTAGCACCAGAACAGCCGATCGTCACATTCGCGCGCTGTTGACGCCGTAGTCAATCTCCTGGGCGGAAGCGCACGTCCCAGCCCTTCATCGATCAAGCCTCCATGCTCAGGCCCGGCCCTCGCGGGGAGTTTCGCCGCGCGGGCCAGGGCCTTTTCCCATGGCTAGGTTTACTTCATCTTCCAGCTGGTGGCTTTCAGCACCGCGGCGTCGGCGTCCTTCAGATCGGTTTCGCCCTGGCTCAGCAGGCCGCTCCACTGTTTGACCCGGTTCTTGCCGTTGGGCGGCTGATTGTATTCATTCGTGTCCACCACCTTGCTGCGCTCGGCGTGGAAGCGGGTCATGAAGGTTTTCTCGTCGCCGCCGCCGGAACGGGACAGCAGCCCCTGCAGCGTGTCCGAGCCGCCGCTGGCGCCCTGGTTCAGCGCGGTGTCCACGAAGGAGCCTATCGTCAGCGCGCTGCCGAAGCCGCGTTGGCGCGCCTGCTGCACGCTGTATTGGATGTAGACCTTGTAAAAGGTCTGCCACATCGCTTCGCGCCAGGCCGCGTTGTTCTGCAGCGCGGCTATCTTGCCGCAGAACACCTTTTCGCTGTCGCTGATCTTGAGCACCGGCCCCTGCATGCCGCCGCGCACCCCGGCGCGCGTCAGCCCGCCGGCGATGGAGGGGTTGCCGGCGCCGCTGGCGGCGTCGAATTCCTTGAACAGCGTCGGACCGTCCGGCCCCTGGTCGCGGGGGCCGCCGGTGGTGGCGCCGAAAATGCCGATGGTGAAGCCGCGCTCGTCGTCGATGTCCTCGCAATAGCCGTAAAACTTGGGCCAGTCCAGGGAGTCCTGCTCCGGCTTGTTCACCAGCTTCATGATGTTGTTCCACTGCTCGCCGTCCAGCCCGGTGTTGGCTTTCAGGAATTTCAGCGTGCTGGGGGAGAAATTGGCATCCGGATTGGCCGCCTTGCCCCTGCCGGTCGGCGCGCAGCGGGCGCCGACGGTCCAGGGCTGGCCGATTTCCGCCGCGCCGCTGCTGGCGTCCGGCGTGTTGCCCTGAGTCCAGTAGACCGCGGTGAAGTTGACGCCGTGATGGCTGGCCACGCTGCCGGCCGGGTAGGGCGTGGCGGCGTTCCACGGGGCCGCGCAGACCGCCAGCCGCGCCGCCAGCCGGGGGGCGCTGCCGGCGGGCGAGGCCTGGGCCCAGGATGCGCCGGCGCATGCCAGCCAGCCGGCGCCGGCGAGCGCCAGCATCGAGAGTGTGCGTTTCAAAACGTTCTCCAGTAGATCAGGGGAAGAAGCGGCGCGAGCCGGGAAAACGCACAAAATGCCATATGGGTTTTTGCGAGGAAAGAGGCGGGAACTGGCAAATGGGACTGGCGGCATTCGGCGGGCTTAGGCTATGCGGTCTGGCCGCTATTGTCCGTTTCCTGTTTCGCGACGAGTCGGCGCGGGTTCTTCCAGAAGCCGGTCAAACCAACTATCGCTATTCCGATCCGCAGTTGGATAAGTCAAAGCCTGCTCAAAGTCTCGCGAGCAAGAGCGAAGCAGGGCGAAAACCACTGAGAAAGCGGGTATGAGCATTTCGAAGATGTTTTCAACGCCGTATCGCCGCAGCGCAGTAGATCGTAAACAGGTTCTAAGAAAACAATCCTGGTTCGCGACCCACTCAAGACTTGGCGGCGCGCCCCGCCATTCACAAGGAAAAACCAGGGCTGTTATCATGCCCGCCGCCGCTGCATTGCGCGGTTTGATTGAAAAATATTGGGAAATCAGAATGTTGAAAGTCATTGCCTGCGTTTTTGTCTTGTTTTCCGCCATGGCCAGCGCCTCCAGCTGGGATTTCACCTACTTCAACCCCAGCGAGGGCGGTTTGTTGATCGATAGCGACAGCATCGCGCAATCGCCCCACGGCACCGTCAAATTCTGGACGCTGTGCGCGCCCAGATTCGAGGCGGACAAGCCGATGGCGGGCGACGCCTACAGTCAGTCGCTGTACGAGATCCATTGTCGGCAGCGCCTGATCGTGATGCCGATGACGGTGGTTTTCGACGTCAACGGCGAGCCGCGCGAAACCGAGTTCGAACACGCCAAGATGGAGGACATCCAGCCGGACACGCAGGAGGATTTTTTGTGGACCTATATCTGCAAGCCGGAAAAGCGGCCGGACATGGCGGTGGCGATGCGGCAGGGCATTCAGGGTTTCTTGCGGGAGCAGCGGCGTTACGCCAGCGAGCACCTGGCGTTTCAGCGGGATAAGGGCCGCTGACCGCGGCGGACCGGAAGAGAGTCTGGAACGGAGTCGCCCTGCGCCAGCGGGGCTTTTTTGCGGGCGCGGCCGGCGGCGGACAAGCTGAAAGACTTGTCTCAGCGGCATAACAGGCAGCTGAGCCAGGCGGTGGAGGCGCTGCAAAGCCGCTATCGCGACGCCGGGGTGACCATCCGCTTCTTCGACATCGGCGCCAAGCTGGACTATCTGATGTCGCTGGCGGAAAAAGTGGATTACGACACGATGCACAACAAGCACGAGGGCTATATCGATCTGCCGCGCGTGTTCGGCTTCGCCGGCGACACGCGCCCGCTGGACAGCTCGCACCGCCACCTGTTCCACGACGAGGTGCACCCCAGCCAGGAGGTGCACCAGATCCTGGCCGCGCATATGACGGACTTCATCCGCGAGCAATACGGCAGGCCGGCTTAAGCCCGCTAACAAAATCCCTGATCCTGCCTTGCGCCTCCGCTTGTGCTGTTTGCGTCGGCGCGTCTTGGCTCAGCTTCTCCGCGAAGCCTTGTGAGCGGCTTTTAGAACGTGTTTACGATCTCGCGAGCTAAGGCGAGACAAGGCGAAAACGGCTGAGAAAGCGGAATGTACGCGTGGTACATGAGCATTTCGAAGCGGGCACTCATCGCACAATGTCTCTACCGACGCGCAGCAGATCGTAAACAGGTTCTTGGCCTCAGGGCGCGGCCAGGTCCGCCAGGTAGCGCAGGCCGCCGATGCCGGGGAAGAAGCAATACGCGCCGCCGCGGGTGGTGATCATCCGCGAAAACCCCTTCAGCACGGTGTTGTTCTTGCCCATGCGCCCGGGCGCGGCCAGCGTGAAGCTGCTGTCCGCGGCGTCGTTGACGCCGAGAAAGACGTCTTCCCCGCTGATGTTGAACACCGCGTTGCCGGCGTCCGGGTTGCCCGGCGCCGTCGCGGATTTGACGAATTCGCTGAGCAGGTTCCATTGGCTGCTGAGAAATTCGAACTGATTCCTCAGGCTGGCGTTGATGAAATAGCCTATCAGCCCGCGCGCCGCCTCGGTGGGCCGGAGAGGGTCGTAGGCCGGGCCGTAGGGCATGGCCCGCCGCACGATGCGGTGGTGGGCGCTGTCGGTGCCCACCACCGCGCCGTTGCGCGGATTGTTGCGGCGGATATGGGAGCCTATCGGGCATTTCAGGCCCAGGGTGTCGTCCTGGGACGGCTGGCTGTTGACGTAGTTGAAGTCGTTCAATTGATCGGCGGGCAGGGTGGCGCCGGCCTCGTCCGGCCGCAGCGTCAGCGGGTTGCCGTTGCGCCAGCGTCCGCAGACCTTGGCCGCCAGCAGTTCGGGGTCTATGCCCGCCTTGGCCGCGTATTCGTTCAGAAACGCGTCGAAACCGGCCACGTCCTGTTCCAGGATGCGGAAGGCGGCGTAGCTGCCGTTGCGGCTGAGCTGCTCGGGCTTGACCGCGTACACGCCGCCGCTCTGGTTGAGGTAGCCGAGCAGAAACTCCCCGGTGGCGATGACTTCCTGATCGTCCGGCGCCTGGCGTTTGCGTTCCGGCGCGCCGGCGATGATGGGTTGGGCGATGCTGTCGCGATAGCCGAAGTGGACCTGATTGTCCGGCAGCGCTTGCGCGTCGTGGGCGGACAGCTCGCTGAGGCCGTCGGCGAAGCCCTGACGCAGGCGCGCGCTGAGGCTTTCCAGCAGCGCCGGGTCCTCGGCCACCCACAAGCTCAGCAAAACGTGCACCCGGCCGCCGTCGGCCAGGCCTCCTATCCAGCCTGCCGGCGCGCTGTCGCCCACGTCGCCGACGGCGTTGGCGGAGGCCGCGTTGGTGGCGCCCAACTGGAAGGCCGGGTCAAAACTGGCCAGCTGTTCCGCGCCGACGCCCAACGCGGCCAGCCCGCTACAGGTGAAGCCGATGTTCAGGAAGCAGCTGGGCTTTTTCAGCCAGCGCTCCGCGGTGGTGACGCGCGGCAGGCCGTCCTGGCCGGTCAGCAACTTGCGGATGAAGCGGCCGGCGGCGGCCGGGTCGCGGATGCTCAGGACGAAGTGCCGGGCCAGGTCCACGCGGTAGCCGCGCAGAATCGTGCCTTGGATGTCGTCGTACTGGAGAACGGGGCTGTTCATGACGGGCCTTTCAGCGGAGGCGGGCGCGGAACCGGCCGCGCGCGGCGCAAGCGGGCGGCCCGCCTGCGCCTGACGAGCGGGGGTTAACCGAGCGCGGCGAGTATGGTCTGCACGGTGTACGGGTAGGCCTGGTACAAGCCGTTGTCGTCCTTGATGCCGCCGCCGTTGTTGGGCGGTTGCTGGGAAGCGTCGTTCTGGGTGACGAAGGCCTGGAAGGCCGCCACATTGTTGGCCACCGGCGTCAGCGCCTTGCCGCCGACCACGAATTGCAGCAAGGCGTCGAAGACGGTGCCCACCTGGGCGACGAAGTCGTTGATGTAGGCGTCGAAGCTGCCGTCGTATTCGGTGATCACTGCGATGACGTAGCTGTCGCCGGCTTGGCCGGTGGGCTGCAGATTGGCGGCGGAGCGGTCCAGCAGCAGGGTGCGCGCGTAGTGAACGGTGCCGATGGAGGTCAGCGCCTGATGCAGTTTCGGTTGGTATTCCGCCAAGGTGGCGGCGATGGCTTGCAGGCTGGTGCCGGGAACGACCGGCATCAGCAAGGTGAGCGGGCTGGCCATGGAGCTTCTCCCTGAGGTCATGTGGGAATTGAAGCCTAGCAGCGCGACTTTGACTGTCAATGCGATTTTATTCGTTTTGCAAATCAAATGCCGTGGTTTAAGTGTTCGTACTAAGGACTTGTCCGATGGCCGCGCCCGGCGCGAACGAACGCGGCCGGACGCTCACTTCCGGTTGGTCAAGGACACGCCCGCCGCCGCCAGCGCGCCGCCCGCCAGCATGGACGCCAGGATGGGTTCGCCCAGCAGTCCCGCGGACAGCAGCACGCCAAAGGCGGGCACCAGGTTGGTGAACACGGCGGCGCGCGACGGACCGATCTCCCGGATGCCCTGGTAATACCAGATGAAGCCCACCACGGTGCCTATGGCGCCCAGGTAGAGCATGGACAGCCAGATTCGCCAGCCGAAGCTGGCCCAAGGCACGGAGCCGATCTCGCCGGCCGCGCCCAGGGACAGGAAAGCCAGCCCCCACAGCGTGGCGTAGGTGGTGGCCGCGATCGGGCTCAGGGTTTCCATCGCCTTGCGCGAACCCAGCGTGTAGGCGGCCCAGCTCAGCACCGCCAGGCTCATCAGCGTTTCGCCGGCGCCGAAGGACTGGCTGAAATCGTGGAGCGTGCCGGCGAGATCGCCGCGGGTGATGACCACCATGGCGCCGAGCAAGGCCACGCCGATGCCGGCCCAGCGGCGCAGGCCCAGGCGCTCGCGGAAAATCAGGCTGGCGGCCAGCGCGGTCATGATGGGATTGAGACTGACGAACAAGGCGGTGCGGCCGGCGGGAATGCGCGCCAGCGCGCCGAAGAAACAGGCGTTGTAGAGAAAGATGCCGGTGAAGCCCAGGAAGGCGGTGACGGCGAGCTGCGAGCGGTTCAGCCGCGGCAGCCCGCCTTCCAGCTTATAGGCGACCAGCACCAGCAAGAGGGCGGCCACCAGGAAGCGCCCGAAGGCGGCGGTCATCAGCGGCATGGACTGAGCCAGCACTCTGCCGGCGATGAAGGTGCCGCCCCAGAACAGCGCGGTCAGCGCCAGTTTGAAAGTCAGGGCCGGCCTGATGGCGGCTTGCGCGCGCGCCGGCGGCGCGGGGATGGAGATGGAGCTTGGGTGGGTCATGGTGGGCGCCGGGCAAGACGTCCGGCCTCCTGATGCTATGTGGGTGCGTATATACTATTGATTGTTTGAATTCATGGAAAAATGAGCTTTTGCTCATGAGTGGACGAGACGGTCATGACTTTTACGCAGCTGGAAATCTTTGCGCTGGTGGCGGAACTGGGCGGCTTCACCGCGGCGGCGGACAAACTGGGCGTCAGCCAGTCGGCGGTGTCGCACGCGATCAAGCAATTGGAGAAGGAGTGGGGACTGACGCTGCTGACGCGCGGCCAGGCCGGCATTGAGGCCACCGAGGCCGGCAACAGCCTGCTGCTGCGCGTGCGCGAACTGTTGGGCGTGGCCGAGGCGATCCGCCAGGAAGCGTCGGCGGCGCGCGGGCTGAACCGCGGGGTGCTGCGCATAGGCTCCTTCGGCACCACTTCCTCGCTCTTGTTGCTGCCGCGCATGCTGGAGCAGTTCCGCGCTAGCTATCCGGGCATCGACGTCTTCGTGGAAGAGGGCGAGGACGACGAAGTGGCGCAATGGGTCAGCGAGCGCCGGGTGGACGTGGGCTTCGTGGTGCTGCCGGACGAGCGCTTCGACACCCTGCCCTTGGTGGAGGACCAGTTCGTGGCCTTGATCCCGGCCGGCCATCCGCTGGCCGGCCAGCCGGCGGTGAGGCTGGCGGACTTGTGCGACACGCCCTTCATCATGACCTTGGCGGGCAACACCACGCTGATTGAGCGCCTGTTTGAAAGCGCCGGCCTGCGGCCCATGGTCAAGCACCGCTACGCCCAGATCATCACCATCGTCAAAATGGTGGAAAACGGCGCCGGGGTGTCCATCGTCGCCGATCTCGCGGTGCCGGCGCCCTTGCTGGCCTTGTGTCCCGGCGTGGTGAAAAAGCCGCTGGCGCCCATGGTGCGGCGCGCGGTGGGCCTGGCTGTGCCCAGTCGGAAGCACGTCAGCCCGGCGGTGGCGGCTTTTCTGCAGACCTCGAAAGCCATGGCCAAGAGTCTGCGCGACGGTTCGCTGGGCGGGCTGTGAGCCGGAGCGAGGCAGGTCGAGAGCAGGTTCTTAGAGCCTGTTCAAAGTCTTGCGAGCAAGGGCGGGACAAGGCGAAAACTAGCGAAAAAGCGGAATGTACATGCGGTACATGAGCATTTTGAGCT
>NZ_LDUR01000014.1:0-120741 GCF_001043705.1 Chromobacterium sp. LK11 | reverse complement strand
TCCGCTTCTTCAGCCGTTTTCGCCTTGTCTCGCCTTGTCTCGCCTTGTCTCGCCTTGGCTCGCCTTGGCTCGCGAGACTTTGAACAGGTCTTGGGCGGCCTTGTCGATTCTACTACGGATCAGCCGCGGGCGGCCGCGCGCTTGTGGCGCCAGATTTCGATCAGGCCCGGCAGGAAGGAAACCAGGATGATGCCGAAGATCAGCAATTCCAGGTTCTTGCGCACGAAGGGCAGGTTGCCGAAGAAGTAGCCGGCGTAAGTGAAGCCGACCACCCAGGCGATGGCGCCCACCACGTTGTAGCGCAGGAACTGCGGGTAGTGCATCTTGCCGATGCCGGCGACGAAGGGCGCGAAGGTGCGCACGATGGGCACGAAGCGGGCGAAGATGATGGTCTTGCCGCCGTGGCGTTCGTAGAAGGCGTGGGTCCGGTCCAGATATTGCGGCTTCAGGATGCGCGGAAACTTGTCGAACAGCTTCATGCCGACGTTGCGGCCGATGGCGTAGTTGGTCGCGTCGCCGAGAATGGCGGCGACGATCAGGAGCAGCACCAGCAAGTGCGGGTTCATCTGGCCCATGGCCGCCAGCGCGCCGGCGACGAACAGCAGCGAGTCGCCGGGCAGGAAGGGGGTGACCACCAGCCCGGTTTCGCAGAACACGATCAGAAACAGGATGGCGTAGATCCAGAGGCCGTAGGCGGCCACCAGCTGGGACAGATGAGTGTCGATGTGCAGGATGAAGTCGATCAGAAAAGTGATGGCTTCCATGATGTCGTTGCGCTCGGTCTGGGGGTACTTGGGTTGGAAGTAGCGCTGGCCGGACAAGCCGGCCAGCCATCAGAACCTTTTCAATGAGGCTCTATGCGGGAAATGGTCAGACGACCGCTTCCTCTTTTGGTTTCACCGGTTTGATCATGTGCTCGCGCTTCACGCCCAGCCACAGGGCGATCGGGCTGGCGACCAGCACCGACGAGTAGATGCCGAACACGATGCCGATGGTCAGCGCCATGGCGAAGCCGTGCAGCGCCGGGCCGCCGAACAGCAGCATGGACACCACCATCATCTCGGTGGAGAAGTGGGTGATGATGGTGCGGCTCATCGTGGCGGTGATGGCGTTGTCGATGACCTCGGCCACGCTGTGGCCCTTCATGCCCGGCTTGCGGAAGTTCTCGCGAATCCGGTCGAACACCACCACCGATTCGTTGACCGAGTAGCCCAGCACCGCCAGGATGCCGGCCAGCACGGTCAGCGAAAACTCCCAGCGGAAGAAGGCGAAGCAACCGAGGATGATCACCACGTCGTGCATGTTGGCGATGATGGCCGCGATGGCGAAGCGCCATTCAAAGCGGATGGCCAGGTAGATCATGATGCCCACGCACACCAGGATGGTGGCGGTCAGGCCATGGGTCACCAGCTCCTCGCCCACGCTGGGGCCGACGAAGTCCACCTTGCGCAGCTGCACGCCGCTGTCGCCGGCCTTGAGCATGGCCATCACTTTTTCCGACAGCTGGGCGGAGGTGACGCCCGGCTTGTTGGGCAGGCGTATCATCACGTCGCGGCTGCTGCCCAGGCTCTGCACGGTGGATTCGCCCAGCTTCAGCTCGTCCACCTTGTCGCGGATGGCGCCAAGGTCGGCGGACTGCTGGTACTGCACTTCCAGCACGGTGCCGCCGGTGAACTCGACGCTGTAGTTCAGGCCGCGGGTGGCCAGGAAGAATATGGCCAGGAGGAAGGTCACCAGCGAGATGGTCGTGGTGAGCCGGCCGTAGCTCATGAACGGGATGTCCCGTTTGATGCGGAAAAGCTCCATGTCCGGTCCTTATCCTTTGTTTTCCGGTTTCCACACCTGGCCGATGGCCAGCGTGGTCAGTTTGCGGCGGCGGCCGTACCACAGGTTGACCAGGCTGCGGGAAATCACCACCGCGGAGAACATCGAGGTCAGGATGCCCAGGCTGTGAACCACGGCGAAGCCGCGCACCGCGCCGGAACCGAAGATCAGCAGCGCGAGGCCGGCGATCAGCGTGGTGACGTTGGAGTCCAGAATGGTGTGCCAGGCGTGGGTGTAGCCGGCCTGGATCGCCGAGTGCGGCGGCACGCCGTTGCGCAGTTCCTCGCGGATGCGCTCGTTGATCAGCACGTTGGCGTCGATGGCCATGCCCAGCGCCAGCGCGATGGCGGCGATGCCGGGCAGGGTCAGCGTGGCCTGGATCATCGACAACAGCGCCAGCAGCAGGAACACGTTGATCGCCAGCGACAGCGCGGAGAACACGCCGAACATGCCGTAGTACAGGATCATGAAGGTGGCGATGGCGGCGAAGCCCCACAGCGTGGCGTGGAAGCCCTTCTCGATGTTTTCCTGACCCAGGCTGGGACCGACGGTGCGCTCTTCGACGATGTTCATCGGCGCGGCCAGCGAACCGGCGCGCAACAGCAGCGCGGTGTCGTTGGCTTCGGCCGGGTTCATGCTGCCGGAGATCTGCACGCGGCCGCCGCCGATTTCGGAGCGGATCACCGGCGCGGTGACCACTTCGGCGCGGCCTTTTTCCACCAGCACCATTGCCATGCGGCGGCCGATGTTCTCGGCAGTCACCTGGCGGAAGATGGAGGCGCCGGTGGCGTCCAGATTGATGTGGACGGCGGGCGCGCCGTTCTCGTCGAAGCCGGCCTGAGCGTCGTTGATATTGTCGCCGGTCAGCTCCACGTCCTTGCGCACCAGGATTTTCTGTACGCCGCGGGAAGAGGCTTCGTCCAGCAGCTCGTAGCCGGCGGGCACGCTGCCGGCCATGGCGTCGGCCATCTTGCTCGGATCGTCCTCCACCATGCGCACTTCCAGCGTGGCGGTGCGGCCGATGATGTCCTTGGCGCGGGCGGTGTCCTGGATGCCGGGCAGCTGCACCACGATGCGGTTGGGGCCGTTCTGCTGAATGATGGGCTCGGAAGTGCCCAGTTCGTTGACGCGGTTATGCAGGGTGGTGATGTTCTGTTTGACCGCGTCGCCCTGGATCTTGGTGATCTCTTCCGGCTTCAGGGTCAGCGTCAGCCGGTAGTTGCTGTCGTCGCTCTTGACGGTGAGCGAGGGCAGGCTGCGGTAGACCACGTCCTGGGTGGATTTCAGCGTTTCGGCGTCGCGCAGCTGCACTTCCAGCGTGTTGCCGTTGCGCTTGATCGCGCCGTAGCGGACTTTCTTGTTCTTCAGCTCGCGGCGCAGGTCGCCGGCGTAGCGTTCCATCGTTTTGTCGATGGCGGCTTTCATGTCCACTTCCAGCAGGAAGTGCACGCCGCCGCGCAGGTCGAGGCCGAGGAACATCGGGTGCGCCTTCAGGCTGGTCAGCCAGGCGGGGGAGGCGGACAGCAGGTTCAGCGCGATGATGTAGTTGTCGCCCAGCGCGTGCTGGATGGCGTCGCGCGCCTTCAACTGGGTGTCGGCGTCCTTGAAGCGGACTCGCAGGCTGGTGCCGTCAAGGAACAGGCCGTCGGGAGAGATGTTCTGCGCCTTCAGCGCCTCTTCCACGCGCGTCATCACGGCGGTGTCCACCGGAATGGATTGGCGCGAGCTGGAGACCTGGACCGCGGGAGTCTCGCCGTAGAAATTGGGCAGCGTGTAGATCGCGGAAAGGATCAGGGCCACCGCAATGACGAGGTATTTCCAAAGAGGGTAGCGGTTCATGTTTTAGTTCGGGAAAAGAAAATGAACCGGCCACCGGCAGCGCGCTGCGGTGGCCGTCGGCCGAGTCCTTACAGGGACTTCAGCGTGCCTTTTTCCAGCTTGGCGGAAACCGAGCCGCGCTGAACGGTGATTTCCACGCCGTTGGCGATTTCCAGCGTCAGGAATTGTTCGCCGATCTTGGCCACGCGGCCTACGATGCCGCCTTGGGTGGCGACTTCATCGCCCTTCTGGATTTCCGACAGCATCTTCTGATGCTCTTTCATGCGCTTCTGCTGCGGGCGCACCATCAGGAACCAGAACAGCACGAAGATGGCGATCATAGGCAGGAAGCCCATCAGGTCGAAACCTCCTACTGCGGCGCCGGTGTTGGCGAAGGCGGGGCTGATAAAGGACATCAAACTACTCCCTTAGATTATGTATTGTTATGGCTGGTCAAAATAAACGGACCATTGTAGCCATGCTGGTCCGCTTTTTCCAATGCTTGCAACGGTCAGGCCTGTGACAGGCCAACCGCGCAGGTGGTTCCTCAGTTGACGCCGCGGGCGCGCTTGGCGGCGAACTCCAGGCGGAAGTCCTCGAAACGGTCTTCCTCGATGGCGCGGCGCATCTGGCGCATCAACTCCTGGTAATAGTGCAGGTTGTGGATGGTGTTGAGGCGGGCGCCCAGAATCTCGCCGACGCGATGCAGGTGATGCAGGTAGGCGCGGCTGAAGTTGCGGCAGGCGTAGCACTCGCATTCCTCGTCCAGCGGGCGCTTGTCGTCCTTGTAGCGCGCGTTCTTGATCTTGACGTCGCCCCACTGGGTGAAGATCCAGCCGTTGCGCGCGTTGCGCGTCGGCATCACGCAATCGAACATGTCCACGCCGTTGGCCACGCCGTGCACCAGGTCTTCCGGCGTGCCCACGCCCATCAGGTAATGCGGCTTCTCCGCCGGCAGCATGTCTTTCAGCTCGGTCAGCATCCGGTACATTTCCGGCTTGGGCTCGCCCACCGACAGGCCGCCGATGGCGATGCCGTCGAAGCCGACCTGCATCAGGCCCTCCAGCGATTCCTGGCGCAAATCGGTATAAAGGTTGCCCTGCACGATGCCGAACAGCGCATTGGGGTTTTTCAGGTCGTCGAAGGCGCGGCGCGAGCGTTCGGCCCAGCGCAAGCTCATCTGCAGCGACTTCTGCGCGGTGGCGTGGTCCACCTGGCCCGGCGTGCACTCGTCCAGCTGCATCACGATGTCGGAGTTGAGCACGGTCTGGATCTTCATCGAGATCTCCGGGCTCAGGAACAGCTTGTCGCCGTTGATCGGGCTTTGGAAGGTGCAGCCTTCCTCGGTCAGCTTGCGCATGTCGGACAGGCTGAACACCTGGAAGCCGCCGGAGTCGGTGAGGATGGGCTTGTCCCAGCCGATGAACTCGTGCAGGCCGCCGAACTGCTCGACGATCTCCAGGCCCGGGCGCAGCCACAGGTGGAAAGTGTTGCCCAGGATGATCTGAGCGCCGATGTCGTTCAGCTCGACCGGGCTCATCGCCTTGACCGAGCCGTAAGTGCCCACCGGTTGGAACACCGGCGTCTCCACGGTGCCGTGGTTCAGCTCCAGCGTGCCGCGCCGCGCGCCGCCGGAGGTTTTGTGTACGGTAAACTTCAGCATGATTCGGGGATTGCTCTGGTATGTTTGTTTAGCAAAATCAGCCGGCTAGTATACCGTAAGCCGCGCCCGCTGGGGCTTTGTCGCAGTTTTCCCTTGGCGATGGATGAAAAAAACGCTTGCCAAGAAGGGCGGGCTTGTTTAGTATTCGCAGCTCGACGACAGGCACGTAGCTCAGCTGGTTAGAGCACCACCTTGACATGGTGGGGGTCGTTGGTTCGAGTCCAATCGTGCCTACCAAAATTCAAACGCATGGAGCGTTACAAGTGTACAACTTGCGAACTACCACAACCCGACATACTCACGCTAGCTGAGCCTTGCGGGTTGTTTCATGCAAAAAAAGTGCGGCTCAGGCCGCACTTTTTTTTTATCTTTCGGTTTCTAAAATTTCTCTCTCGCCTCGTTGGAGTTGACATGCCAGACATTCGCTTGCCGGACGGCTCGATCCGTTCGTTCGATAAACCGGTAACGGTTCATGAAGTGGCCGCATCCATCGGCGCCGGGCTGGCTCGCGCGGCGCTGGCCGGCCGCGTGGACGGCGCGCTGGTGGACACCTCTTACACCATCGATCGCAACGCCGACCTGGCCATCATCACCGACAAGGACGCGGACGGCCTGTCCATTATTCGTCACTCCACCGCCCACTTGCTGGCCTATGCCGTCAAGGAGCTGTTCCCGGAAGCCCAGGTCACCATCGGGCCCGAGATCGAAAACGGCTTCTACTACGACTTCGCCTACAAGCGCCCGTTCACGCCGGAAGACCTGGTGGCGATCGAGAAGAAAATGGCCGAGCTGGCGAAGAAGGACATCCCGGTGGAGCGTTACGAGCTGCCGCGCGACGAGGCCGTCGCTTACTTCAAGAGCATAGGCGAGGCCTACAAGGCCGAGATCATCGAATCCATCCCGCAGGGCGAGGTGCTGAGCCTGTACCGCGAGGGCGAATTCACCGACCTGTGCCGCGGCCCCCACGTGCCGTCCACCGGCAAGCTCAAGGTGTTCAAGCTGATGAAGGTGGCCGGCGCTTACTGGCGCGGCGACAGCAAGAATGAAATGCTGCAGCGCGTTTACGGCACCGCCTGGGCCAAGAAGGAAGACCTGGACGCCTACCTCTATATGCTGGAAGAGGCGGAGAAGCGCGACCATCGCAAGCTGGGCGTGCAGCTGGACCTGTTCCACCTGCAGGACGAGGCACCGGGCATGGTGTTCTGGCATCCCAAGGGCTGGCAGCTGTGGCAGAGCGTCGAGCAGTACATGCGCGACAAGCTGAACCGCGAAGGCTATAAGGAAATCCGCACCCCGATGATGATGGACGCCCATCTGTGGGAGCGTTCCGGCCACGCCGCCAACTACCGCGAGAACATGTTCATCACCGAATCGGAAAAGCGCGACTACGCGGTCAAGCCGATGAACTGCCCGGGCCATGTGCAAGTGTTCAACAGCGGTCTGCGTTCCTATCGCGATCTGCCGCTGCGCTACGCCGAATTCGGCTCCTGCCATCGCAACGAGCCGTCCGGCGCGCTGCACGGCATCATGCGCGTGCGCGGCTTCGTGCAGGACGACGGCCACATTTTCTGTACCGAAGACCAGATCAACCAGGAGGCCAAGGATTTCCACCGCCTGGTGATGGAAGTCTACGACCGTTTCGGCTTCGACAAGGTGTCGATCAAGCTGGCGCTGCGTCCGGAAAAACGCATCGGCGAAGAATCCACCTGGGATAAGGCCGAAGAAGGCATGCGCGAAGCGCTGCGCGCTTGCGGCGTGGAGTGGGAAGAGCTGCCGGGCGAGGGCGCGTTCTACGGTCCCAAGATCGAATACCACATCAAGGACGCGCTGGGCCGTTCCTGGCAGTGCGGCACCCTGCAGCTGGACTTCATGCTGCCGGAGCGTCTGGACGCCGAATACGTGGCCGACGACAATAGCCGCAAGCGCCCGGTGATGCTGCACCGCGCGGCGCTGGGTTCGCTGGAGCGCTTCCTCGGCATTCTGATCGAAAACCACGCCGGCGCCTTCCCCTTGTGGCTGGCTCCGGTGCAGATGGTGGTGATGAATATCACCGAAGCGCAGGCCGAATACGCGGCCGATGTGGCCGCCAAGCTGCGCGAACAAGGCTTCCGCGTCGATCTTGACTTGAGAAACGAGAAGATCGGCTATAAAATTCGCGAGCACAGTCTGCAAAAGTTGCCGTATCAGATCATCGTCGGCGACAAAGAGAAGGCTGGCGAGTTGGTTGCCGTTCGCTCCCGCGGGGAAGACCTGGGGCAGCTTACGCTGGATGCGCTGATCGCGCGCCTCAAGGCTGAGATGCCTGAGGCCTGATTCCGGCGGCGGCAGGCATTAAGTTTAGATTAATAGGAGATTTGGCTATAGCTCAGGAACGCGAAGCACGGATCAACGGCGAGATTACCGCCCGTGAAATTCGTCTGGTAGGTAAAGAAGGTGAGCAGATTGGTGTTGTCAGTCTGCGTGAGGCAATGGCGCTGGCGGAGGAAGGCGACGTGGATCTGGTGGAAATTTCCCCGACCGCGCAGCCTCCGGTATGCAAGCTGATGGACTACGGCAAGTACAAGTACGAGCAGTCCAAGAAGCGTCACGAAGCCAAGCAGAAGCAGAAACAGGTTCAGATCAAGGAAATCAAGTTCCGTCCGGGCACCGACGACGGCGACTACAACGTCAAGTTGCGCAACTTGACCCGATTCCTGGCTGACGGCGACAAGGCCAAGGTCACCCTGCGCTTCCGCGGTCGTGAGATGGCCCACCAGAACATCGGTTTGGAGTTGCTTAAGCGTGTCGAAGCCGATTTGTCCGAAATTGCGGTTGTGGAGCAGTTTCCCAAGCTGGAAGGCCGCCAGATGGTCATGATGATTGCGCCGAAGAAGAAATAATCGGTATAATCATCAAATTGACACGGCAGGGTTCGCTCTGCCGTGTTGATTTTGTAGGTCGGCAACGATCTGCCCAAAAGCGTGACACGATGGTTTTTCAAGCGCTTCCGGACTTTGTTCGGCAGCCACCTCGCGTCTAATCTAATCAAAATTCAGCAGGAGCAGTCCATGCCGAAAATGAAAACCAAGTCGAGCGCGAAAAAGCGTCTCAAAGTACTGGGCAATGGTGGTGTAAAGCGCTCTTACGCGTTCAAGCGTCACATCCTGACCAAGAAAACCACCAAGAACAAGCGCCAACTGCGTGGCACTACCATGGTAGATAGCACCAATATGGCCTCTGTTCGCGCAATGATGCCCTACGCTTAAGGAGACTAAGATATGCCACGCGTAAAACGCGGTGTAACCGCTCGTGCTCGTCACAAGAAAATCCTCGCACTGGCGAAAGGCTATCGCGGCCGCCGGAAGAACGTCTATCGCATCGCCAAACAGGCGGTGATGAAAGCCGGTCAATACGCCTACCGTGACCGTCGTCAGAAAAAGCGTCAGTTCCGTCAACTGTGGATTGCTCGTATCAATGCAGCTGCTCGTGAAAACGGCCTGCCGTACAGCAAATTCATGAACGGCCTGAAAAAAGCCTCTATCGAAATCGACCGCAAGGTCCTGGCCGACCTGGCCGTGTTCGACAAGCCGGCTTTTGCACAGATCGTCGAAAAGGCGAAAGCAAGCCTCGCTGCTTAATCGCCCGGACGGATCAAAAGGGAGGCAATCTTGCCTCCCTTTTTTTTGATGCGGCCCGGCCGCAACATGACTCAAGATCAAGACGGTTGGCCAGACTCGCCCGAGCTCTGGGGCGCGTGTGGCCAGCTTTCTTTCGCATACGGTGTGGAACACGATGAACAACGTTGACGCGATTCTCCAATCCGGCCTGACCGCGGTAGCCGCGGCGGCCGATCTCGTTGAACTGGAGCAGGTCAAGGCCCGCTATCTGGGCAAGAGCGGCGAGTTGACCGAACTCCTGAAACAGCTGGGCAAGCTGCCCGCCGAAGAGCGCAAGGCCGCCGGCGCCACCATCAATGTGGCCAAGCAGGCTTTCGAAGCCGCGCACAAGCAGCGCCTCGATCAATTGAACGCCGCCAAGCTGGAGGCGCAACTGGCCGCCGAGGCGCTGGACGTGACCCTGCCGGGGCGCGGCAGCAACGGCGGCGGTCTGCATCCGGTGGCGCTGACGCTGGAACGCATCGCCGGCCTGTTCCGCACCATGGGCTTCGAAGTGGCGGACGGTCCAGAGATCGAAACCGACTTCTATAATTTCCAGGCGCTGAACATCCCGGAAAACCATCCCGCGCGGGCGATGGCCGACACCTTCTACGTGGAAGGCGGCGACGTGCTGCGCACCCATACCAGCCCGATCCAGGCGCGCTTCATGATGAACAATCAGCCGCCGATCAAGATCGTGGCCCCGGGCCGGGTGTATCGCGTGGACTCCGACGCCACCCATTCGCCGATGTTCCATCAGATGGAAGGCCTGTGGGTGGAAGAGGGCGTGTCCTTCGCCGATCTCAAGGCGGTGGTCACCGACTTCCTGCGCCGTTTCTTCGAGCGCGACGATCTGCAAGTGCGCTTCCGTCCGTCCTTCTTCCCGTTCACCGAACCGTCGGCGGAAATCGACGTGCTGGGCGAACGCGGCTGGCTGGAGGTGGGCGGCTGCGGCATGGTGCACCCCAATGTGTTGCGTAATGTCAACATCGATCCGGAGAAGTACACCGGCTTCGCCTTCGGCATCGGTCTCGATCGTTTCGCCATGCTGCGCTACGGCGTCAACGACCTGCGGCTGTTCTTCGAGAACGACCTCAACTTCCTGAGACAGTTCAACTGATCGCGTACGGAGCCGAATACTATGCAATTTTCCGAACAATGGCTGAGAAGCTGGGTTAATCCGTCGCTGAGCACCGACGAACTGTCCTACCTGCTGACCATGGCGGGTCTGGAAGTGGAAGAAGTCAACGCCGCCGCGCCGGCCTTCAGCGGCGTGGTGGTGGCCGAAGTCAAGGAAGTGGCCAAGCACGAAAACGCCGACCGCCTGCGCGTGACCAAGGTGGACGTGGGCGCGGGCGAACTGGTGCAGATCGTCTGCGGCGCGCCCAATGTCGCCGTCGGCCTGAAAGTGCCGTGCGCCTTGCCCGGCGCCGCGCTGCCCGGCGATTTCAAGATCAAGCCGACCAAGATGCGCGGCGTGGAATCCAACGGCATGTTGTGCTCCGGCAAGGAACTGGGCGTGCCGGACGAAGTCGACGGCCTGCTGGTGCTGCCGGCCGACGCGCCGACGGGTCAGAGCATACGCGACTACCTGGGCCTGGACGACCAGCTGTTCACGCTGAAGATCACCCCCAACCGCGCCGACTGCCTGTCCATCCGCGGCATCGCCCGCGAAGTGGCGGCGCTGACCGGCGCCGAACTCTCGCCGGTGGCCATTCCCGCGGTGGCGCCGGTGATCGACGACGCCTTGCCGGTGAGCATAGACGCCAAGTCGGGCTGCGGCCGTTACCTGGGCCGCGTGCTCAAGGGCGTCAACGCCGCCGCCGCCACGCCGGAGTGGATGCGTCGCCGCCTTGAGCGCGCCGGCCTGCGTTCGATTTCCGCCGTGGTCGACATCACCAACTACGTGTTGCTGGAACAAGGCCAACCGATGCACGCCTTCGACCTGGCCAAGCTGGACGGCGGCATCGTCGCGCGCATGGCCAAGGACGGCGAAGAGCTGCTGTGCCTGAACGAAAAAACCGTCAAGCTCAAGCCGGATTACATGGTGATCGCGGACCAGGGCAAGGCGCTGGCCATCGCCGGCGTCATGGGTGGCGAACACAGCGGCGTGACGACCGCCAGCGCCGACATCTTCCTGGAAAGCGCCTTCTTCGCGCCGGAAGCGATCGCCGGCAAGGCGCGCGAGCTGGGCTTCGGTTCGGACTCCTCCTTCCGTTACGAGCGCGGCGTGGACTTCCAGCTGCAACGCGAAGCGATGGAGCGCGCCACCCGTCTGGTGCTGGACATCTGCGGCGGCCAGCCGGGTCCGGTGGTGGAGGCGCTGGCCGAACTGCCGCAGCGCGGCGAGGTCAAGCTGCGCGTGTCGCGCTGCGCCAAGCTGCTGGGCGTCGCCCTGAGCAGCGAACAGATCGGCGAGATCCTGAGCCGGCTGGGCCTGAGCCATCGCCTGGACGGCGAGGTCTTCACCGTGGAGGCGCCGTCCTTCCGTTTCGACATCGCGATCGAGGAAGACCTGATCGAGGAAGTGGCGCGGGTTTACGGCTACGACGCGATCCCGTCCGACGCGCCGCGCTCCGGCATGCGCATGCTGGCGCAGCGCGAAGAGCTGCGCCCGCGCGATCAGATCCGCCACCTGCTGGCGGGCCGCGACTACCAGGAAATCGTCAGCTACGCTTTTGTAGACGAAGCCTGGGAGCGCGATTTCGCCGCCAACGAGCAGCCGGTGCGGCTGATCAACCCGATCGCCTCGCAGATGAGCGTGATGCGCTCCACGCTGATCGGCGGCCTGGTCGACGTGCTGGTGGGCAACCTCAACCGCAAGCAGCCGCGCGTGCGCGTGTTCGAAGTGGCGCGCGTGTTCAAGAAATCCGCCGACTGGTTCGACCAGCCGGAAAAAGTGGCCGGCCTCGCCTGGGGTCCGCGTCTGCCCGAGCAATGGGGCGCCAAGGCCGAGCGCGTTGATTTCTTCGACGTCAAAGCCGATGTCGAGGCGCTGTTGCATCCGCAACAAGCCAGCTTCCGCAAGGCCGCGCATCCGGCCTTCCATCCGGGCCGCTGCGCCGAAGTGCTGGTGGACGGCGTCGTGGTGGGCGTGATCGGCGAACTGCATCCCAAGTGGGCGCAGCAATACGATCTGTCCAGCGCGCCGGTGTTGTTCGAGCTGGACCTGGCGGCGGCGGAAGCGCGGCGGCCGATCAAGGCGCAGCCGGTGAGCAAGTTCCAGGCGGTGCGCCGCGATCTGGCCCTGGTGGTGGACGAGGCGGTGGAAACGGCCCAATTGTTGGCCTGCTTCGCCAAGCACGGCGCCGCCATCGTCAGCGAAGTGGCTTTGTTCGACGTGTATCGCGGCAAAGGCGTGGAAGAAGGCAAGAAGAGTCTGGCCTTCCGCGTGATGTTGCAGGACAATAGCCGCACGCTGACCGACGAAGACGTGGAGCCGGCGCTCAAGGCCCTGCTGGACGGCGTAGCCGCCGAGCTGGGCGCTCAGCTGCGCTGAGCCCAAGGCGTGGAGCCCGCCGCGTGGTCGGCGGGCTTTTGAATGATTAGAAATATTGATGTGTGAGAGGGTGACATGACTTTGACCAAGGCTGAGCTGGCCGACATGCTGTTCGATCAAGTGGGACTGAACAAGCGTGAAGCCAAGGACATGGTTGAATCGTTCTTTGAGGAAATCCGCCAGGCTCTGGAGTCCGGCGATTCCGTCAAATTGTCCGGTTTCGGCAATTTCCAATTGCGCGACAAGCCGCAGCGTCCGGGCCGCAACCCCAAGACCGGGGAAGAGATTCCCATCACCGCGCGACGTGTGGTAACGTTCCACGCTAGTCAGAAACTCAAGGGAATGGTCGAGCAATTCCATGCCAACAAGCAAGGCTGATCTGCCGTCGATACCGTCCAAGCGTTACTTCACCATCAGCGAAGTGAGCGAGCTCACCGGCGTCAAGCCGCATGTGCTGCGCTATTGGGAGCAGGAGTTCTCCCAATTGCGCCAGGTGAAGCGCCGCGGCAACCGCCGCTATTACCAACATCACGAAGTGTTATTGGTCAGGCGCATTCGCGGTTTGTTATATGACGACGGGTTTACCATTCACGGGGCGCGCCAGCGCCTGGGCGCGGACGGCCAGGAAGTGCGTCCGGCCACGGCTCAGGAGGTGAGAACCGAGCTGGAGGCAATTTTGGAATGGCTCGATTCAGGGCTTGGCAAAAATTAAAAAGCAGTTTAGAATACGTTTCTCTCGAGTCGGGGCGTAGCGCAGCCTGGTAGCGCACCTGCATGGGGTGCAGGGGGTCGGAAGTTCGAATCTTCTCGCCCCGACCAAAGAATTCCAAAAGTATCAAATATTTAAAGCTCTGCATTTGCAGGGCTTTTTTTATTTTCTCTGTAAAATATTAGAAATCCTTCTAATATCATCCCTCTTCGCGGTCAAACTGAGGCGGTTGATTCCGCCGAATCTCCCATTGCGCGGCCGGCGGCGGCGAACCATTTCCCCCCGTGCTTGCCGTATTCCAGCGGCCGTCGCAAATGCGCGCGGCCGCGTGTCGTCGACTTTTGTGAGGATTGCCATGTTGCATGTCGTTGCCGTGATTACCGCCAAGCCGGGACAGCGCGCCGAGATCTTGCGCGAACTGAATGCGATCGTGCCCCGGGTGCGCGAGGAAGAGGGCTGCATCGAATACGGTCCGGCTCTGGATCACGCGGATTCGCCGCAGCCGTTTGGGGCGGACAGCCTGGTGGTGATGGAGAAGTGGGAAAGCAAGGCGGCGCTGGACCGGCATCTGGACGCGCCGGCGCTGCGCGCCTTCATCGCCGCGACCGAGGGCGCGGTTGCCGGTCTGTCGGTGCATGTGTTGAACCCGGTCTAGCCGGTCGTATCCGTTCTCAGCCGGCTTAGCCGGCTATTTTTTTGGGCAGGGCTAGGCCGGCGACGCTTCTATTGGCAGCCGCTGCAGCTCGCCGTTGAAAAAGCTGCGTTCGCCGCGGCGCAGGGAGGGCAGCAAGGCCTGGAGGCGGGACAGCGCGTCGGCGGCCTCCTGGCCGGCGCCTTGCTCATGCAGCAGAAACCAGGCGGCCTCCAGCAGTAGATTGGCTTGCTGCAAGGGCGGGAAGGCGGCGTTGCCTGCGAGCTGCTCGTCCAGCGCCAGTACCGCCGCCGCGGACCAGCGGCTGAAGCCCTTGGCCGGAGACAGCGAGGCGTGCAAGGGCTGCAGCGCCGCGATGGCGGTTTCCAGCGACAGCGGCTGTTGGGCGCGGAAGGCCGCCAGGCTGCGCGAGCGCGGCGGCGGGCAGTTGCCGCGGGCGATGCGCAGAATGAAGATCAGGTTCCAGGCGGAGCCGCTGCCGTAGCCGAAGCGGTCGCAAATCCATTCGGACAGCCCAAGCCAGCGCATCGCCTGCAACTGCACCGCGCCCACTTGTTGTTCCCGTTCCGGGTCGATCAGGCTCTGCTGCCAGAACAGCCACAGGCACCAGCCGATATTGGCGGCCACATGCTGGGCGGCGTCGATGGAATCCGCCTCGTAAGCCGCCTCCAGCGCGCCGCTCAGCGCCTGCAGCGCCGCGCCGGCCTCGCCTTGCTGGCGCGCGACGCCGGCGCCGCTGGTGGCGGCGTGCTTGTGCAACAGGGCCATCAGGTTCAGGCATTCGAAGCGCACGCGCGGGTTGTAGCGGAATACCGGCTGTAGCTCCGGCGAGGTTTGCAGATGCTCCAGCATGGTCCGCGCCGCGTCGGCGTCGCCGTGGGAATAACGCTCCCAGGCTTTGACGATGCAGGCCATCGCGGCGAAGGTCGGGTGGGCGTGATGCACGCTGCCGGCGTCCAGCACCCGGTCCAGCCGTTTCAGCGCGCTGCGGCTGCCATCCAGCTGGGCGCTGCGGCGCCAGGCCAGGCTTTCCTTCATCAAGGCCAGCGCCTGCTGAAAATCGTCGCCGGCGAACTGGCGCGCGACGTGGAAGGATTCCGCCACCTGACGGCTGGGCCGGCGTCCGAAGCCGTCGTATTCATCGCGGATCGCTTGCGCCATCTGTTGCCAGAAGCGCATATCGCGCATCAGGTAGGACAGGTCGCCGGCCGGACTTTCCGGCCGTTCCCGGCGCAGGCCGAGGAAGTGCTCCAGCCAATCCCGCTCCACTTCGGCGCCGTCGGCGCGGAAGCGCAGCCGCGACGCCATGCCGGCCGCCAGCCAGAACGGGCCGCGGCTGCGCCCGTTCAGCGGCAGGGTGGCGATGGGCTGGCCGCGCGCGGCGCCCCAGCCCGCTTGCACGCCCCAGCGCGCGAAATCGGCGAAGGCGCGCGAGATCAGCATGCGGATATTGTTCTGGCCGGGAAATCCCAGCCGCAAGGCGGAGGCGGACACCGCGCCGTCGCCGAAATGGTGGGCGTGCCAGAGCCGGGCCAGCAGCCAGACGGATTGGCCGCGGGCGGCTTCGCCGTTGACCTGGTAGGGGGCGGTTAACTCGATTTCGATGGCGTCGGAGGCTTCGGTCATGGTTGGCTCGGGCCGCTTGCGGATTGGGCTGGATGGAAGGCCGGCGGCGCTTGCGACAGGCGCTTGTCGGCGGAAGGCGTGATTCTACCGCTCCGCGTCGATGTTTTGACGGCGCCGGACGGTTGTTTGGCCGGGCGCGACGCCGCGGCGGGAGGGCGCGCTCACCAAAGCCGGTCGATTTCCCCCGGATGGAGCGCGATCTCGCAATGCTCGAAGCGCGCGGCCATCCGCTTGGCCCGGTCGCTGAAAAAGCAGGCCATCGTCGCCTTGTCGAACTGGCTGCTGGGAAACGGCGCGGCCGGCGTGCCGCCGATCAAGACGGCGCCGGGCAGCTCGTTCCAACCGCAGCTTTGGTAAAAGCGCCGCAAGGGCTTGTCGCAAGTGAAGACGCCGAGGTCGGCGCCGTTGGCCTGCATGGTTTCGCGCGCGGAGGCGGCCAACAGCCGCCCCAGGCCGCGGCTGCGGTCCTCGGGCTGGGTGACCATGCAACTGATGCCGCTGGCCTGAAAGTCTTCGCCGGCGTGGCGCAACGGCTTGTTGAGAATGTCCAGCGCCGACAGCACCCGGCGGTTCTCCACCAGCAGCAGCGACAGCGGCGCCAGCGCCGGGTCGTGGACGGGATCGGGGCCGGCCGGCGGCTCGCCGGGCCAGGCCAGGTTTTGCAGCGCCAGCACTTGCATGCGCAGTTCGGCGGGCACTTCCGCTTCGGGAAAGATCAGAATCTCCATAAGCTGGCTCTTCTCGCAATGGACGGGTATGGTCGACCTTCATGATAACAGCGTTGACGACGCGGCCGGACCTGGCCCGGTCGGCGGCGACAAGGAGAGCCCATGTCTTCACAGCCTCAAGCCTGTCTCTGGCTGGATCAAAGCCCCGCCGAGCCGCGCTGGCCGCCGTTGGCCCAGTCCGCGCGCTGCGACGTGGCGGTGATAGGCGGCGGCTATACCGGCCTGTGGACCGCCTACTACCTCAAGCGGATGGCGCCGGAACTGGAGGTGGCGCTGCTGGAGGCGGAAAGCTGCGGCTGGGGCGCGTCCGGGCGCAACGGCGGCTGGCTGATCGGCGGGCTGGCCGGGCAGGAAGCCCATTTGCGCGGCCTGGACGGCGAGCGGCGCGAACAGGCGCGCCGGCGGCTGTTCGGCATCGTCGACGAGGTGGCCGCGGTATTGGCGCGCGAGGGCATCGAGTGCGATTTCGCCCATGGCGGCGTCTTGTACGCGGCGGCGCGCTATCCGGAGCAGGAGGCGGCGGGACGGCGCTGGCTGCGCGAACTGCGGCGGGCGGGGCACGGCGAAGCCGACTTTCGTTGGCTGGAGCGCGAGGAAGCGCAGTCGCAGCTGGGCGCGCGCGATGTGCGCGGCGGAGTGTTTTCGCCTCATTGCGCGGTGATCCAGCCGGCCAGGCTGGCGCAAGGGCTGGCGCGGGCCGCGGCGCGCTTGGGGGTGCGCATTCACGAGCGCAGCCCGGTACGGCGGCTTGCTCCCGGCGTGGCGGGGCTGGACGGCTGCGAGCTGCGCGCCGACGTCATCGTGCCGGCGCTGGAGGGCGCGGCCAATCAGTTTCCTCTATTGGGGCGTTGCCTATTGCCGGTGCAGAGCCTGCTGCTGGCCACCGAGCCCTTGCCGGCGGCGCTGTGGGAGGAGATAGGCCTGGCGCGGCGGCAGGCCTTCGGCGATCTCAGCCGGATGGTGACTTACGGCCAGCGCAGCGCGGACGGGCGTCTGGTGTTCGGCGCGCGCGGCGGCTACCGGCTGGGCGGCCGCGCGCAGTGGGACTTCGATCCGGACGGCGCTGAGTTCGCGTGGCGCGAGCGTCTGTTGCGCCAGCTGTTTCCGGCGCTGGGCGCGGCGGCGGTGCAATACCGCTGGGGCGGCACCCTGGGGGTGGCGCGCGCCTTTACCCCCTACGCCATGTACGACCGGCGCGCCGGCATCGCCATGGCCGGCGGCTATGGCGGCGAGGGCGTGGGAGCGGCCAATCTGATGGGGCGCACGCTGGCGGAATGGATACTGGAGCGGGACGGCGATTTGACCTCCATGCCCTGGGTCGTGCCGGAGGGGCGTTTGGAGCGGGTGCGCCGCTGGGCGCCGGAACCCGTCCCCTGGTTGGGCTATCACCTGCTGCGCGGCGGCTACGCGCTGGAGGAGAGGTTGTGCGCCGGAAACGCCGCGCCGGCCTGGGCCCGACGGGGAGCGGGCAGGCTGGCCGCGGCGCTGGAGTCCTTGCTGGCCTGAAGGCCGGCGCGCGATAGGGGGAGGGCAGTCATGTTGCGACGCATTGGAGCCGTGATCTGGGTTTGCTGTGCGGCCTTGTCGGCGGAGGCGGCCGAAGAAAAGGTGCTGAACGTTTACAACTGGAGCCACTACATCGGCACGCAGACCTTGCGCCGTTTCGAGAGCGAGACCGGCATCAAGGTCCGCTACGACGTCTACGACAGCAATGAAATCCTGCAGGGCAAATTGCTGACCGGCCGCAGCGGCTACGATGTGGTGGGACCGTCGATGAGCTTTCTGGGCAATCAACTGGCGGCCGGCGTCTTTCAGCCGCTGGACAAGGCCAAGCTGCCCAATCATCGCCAACTGGACCCGGCGCTGCTGCGGCAACTGGCCGCCGCCGATCCGGGCACCCGCCACGCCGTGCCCTATTTGTGGGGCACCACCTCGGTGGCCGTCGACGAAGACCGGGCGCGGCGGGCGCTGGGCGGCCAGCCGCTGCCGGCCGACGCGCTGGCCTTGCTGTTCGATCCCGCCTATGCGGCGAAGCTTGGCGACTGCGGCGTCGCCATGATGATTTCGCCCAGCCAGGTGGTGGTGCAGGCGCTGATCTACCTGGGCAAGGATCCGGCCCTGAACCGGCCGGAGGACTTGGCGGCCGTCGCCGGCCTGTTGCGCGCGGTTCGACCCTATGTGCGAGTGTTCAGCTCCTCGCCCATCAACGACCTGGTCAACGGCGAGGTCTGCGCGGCGATGATTTACTCCGGCGACGCCTACATCGCCGCGCGCCGCGCGCGCGAGGCCAACAGCCCGCGCAAGATACGCTACCTGCTGTCCCCCAAGGGCGCCGAATTATGGATGGACACTTTCGCCATTCCCAAGGACGCGCCGCATCCGGACAACGCGCATCGTTTCCTCGATTTCATGATGCGGCCGGAAGTGATGGCGGACATCAGCAACGAGCTGTTCTATCCGAATGCCTTGCCGGCGACGCGGCCGCTGCTGGACCGCGCGCTGACGGCGGACCGCAACCTCTATCCGGACGCGGCGACGATGGCCAGGCTGCGCGGCCAGGGGCGGGTGCCGCCGGCGCTGCAAAGGGAGCGGGTGCGGCTGTTCAATCAGTTCAAGAACAATAGTTATCGCTGAAGACGTCCGCGGGCCGGCCCAGCAACTGGGCCGGCGTGCGGCCGAACTCCCGGCGGAAGGCGGCGATGAAGGCGCTGGGGCTGTCGTAGCCGCAGCGCCAGGCGGCGGCGCCGACCGCTTGGCCGGCCGACAGGTATTCCAGCGACTTCAACAGCCGCAGCCGGCGGCGCCAGGCCTGGAAGCTGAGCCCGGTCTGTTCCGGAAACAGGCGGCTCAGGCTGCGCCCGCTGAGGCCGGCCCATTGCGCCCAGTCGTCGCGCGAGCGCGGATCGTCGGGGGCGTCCGCCAGCGCGTCGGCGACGCGGCGCGCGCGCCGGTCTTGCGGCAAGGGCAGGTTCAGGCGCAAGGGCGGGCATTGCTCCAACTCGTCCAGCAAGACCTCCAGCAGCCGCTGTTGCCCGGGAAGGGGCGGAGCGGCGAAGTCCAGCGCGCGCCGCATGATGGCCGGCAGCAGCGCATCGCAGGCGATGGCTTGCGCGCTGGTCGGCAGCCGGACGCAGGCCGCGGCGGCGAAGTGCAGGCTGATGCCGTCTATCAGGCCGTGACGGTGGGAGGCGTGGCGCACGCCGGGGGGAATCCAGGCCAGGTGGCCGGGCGGCAGCCAGAGCCGGCCGCCGTCGGTGGCGATGCTCAGCACGCCGTGGCGCAGCAAGCTCAGCTGGCCGCTGTCATGGCTGTGCCAGGCTTCGGGATCGGCGGCGTCGTGGCGGATGCGGGCGGCGGCGAGCAACATGGGTTTGGCCTGTTTGAGATATTGCTAGGCATTATAGCGATAACGCGCCGTCGCGGCGGGGAGGGATACTGTCATCGTGGCGGCGCGGACTTTAGAGAGGCTGACAAAAACCAGTTTCGCGGCTGAGGCAGGTCGGCGCAACGCGGCATCCGGAGTTTGTTGGCCGCTCTTGGCCGCGCCGCCCAACGTCGACATCGTATCCCCATAAGGAGCAAGACCATGCAAGACACCGCTATCGCCGTGGTGCGTGAATTATTCGACTGCGCGTTGCTGCGCCCGGAGCTGGACGAGAGTCGCTTGGCGCGATTGGTGCATCCCGACTACCGCCAGCAGGCGGACGGCCGCAGTCTGGACTACGCCGATTTCGTCAAGCATCTGCGCCATCTGAAGCAGGCGTGCCACCGGGTCGGCCTGGAAATCCTCAGCTGGGCGGAGCAGGGCGAACGGCTGTTCACCCGTCATCTGGTCACCGCCGACAAGCGGGACGGCAGCCAGGTGCGCATGCTGGTCATCGCCGAGTTCCGCGTGCGCGACGGCATGGTGCGCGCCTGCGACGAACTGACGCATATGCTGAGCGGGGCGGCCGAGGACAGGGATCTGGGGTCTCGCCACTGATGCGGTTTGGCCGCATGACGTTGCGTTCGGGCATTCGCGCGTCTTGAACGCCGGCGGCATCGTTTTGCATGCGATGCCGTCGCGCTTATCCATTTCGCAATGGGGCGTCCCCCTAATATGAACGACGGCGGGGCGGCGGATGAGAGAGGGCAAAAAAAATGGACCCGGCGGGTCCATTCGATATGGCGGCGCTTGAATCAGGCTTCCGGCACGTTCAGCGAGTTGATGCTGAAGCCGGCGTCGACATAGGTGATTTCGCCGGTGATGCCCGAGGACAGATTGGACAGCAGGAAGGCGGCGGTGTTGCCCACTTCCTCGGTGGTGACGTTGCGGCGCAGACAGGATTGCCCGGCGGCCATGGCCAGCAGCTTGGAGAAGCCGGAAATGCCGGCGGCGGCCAGGGTCTTGATCGGGCCGGCGGAAATGCCGTTGACGCGGATGCCGTCCTTGCCCAGGCTGGCGGCCATGAAGCGCACCGAGGCCTCCAGGCTGGCCTTGGCCAGGCCCATCACATTGTAATTCGGGATCGCGCGCACCGCGCCCAGGTAGGACAGGGTCAGCAGCGCGGCGTTGCGGCCCTGCATCATCGGGCGCGCGGCCTTGGCCAGCGCCGGGAAACTGTAGGCGGACACGTCGTGGGCGGTCTGGAAGGCTTCGCGGCTCAGCGCGTCCAGGAAGTCGCCTTCCAGCGATTCGCGCGGGGCGAAGGCGATGGCGTGCACCAGGCCGTCCAGGCCGTCCCATTCCTTGCCGAGATCGGCGAACAATTTATTGATTTCTTCGTCGTTCTGCACGTCGCAGCGGAAAACCAGCTTGGAGCCGAAATCCGCGGCCATTTCGCGCACGCGGTCTTCCAGTTTGTCCACCACATAGGTGAACGCCAATTCCGCGCCTTCGCGATGACAGGCCTGGGCAATGCCGTAAGCGATGGAGCGGTTGGAGATCATGCCGGTAATCAGAATCTTTTTGCCTTGCAGAAAGCCCATTTGGAGTCCTTCTCGGAATAAACAGCTGCGCATTATACCGAAGCCCGGGCGTTTCAGCAGCGGCATTGTCGGCCAGGTCGGAGCCTTTCCGGTGGTATATAAGGAAAGAACGAAGCGCAAACCGGGCCGCGCGCGCCGGATTTCCGGTTGCTCCGGCAGTCCGCGCTTGCTACCATCACACATCAATTGCAGTCGATGCACCACCAAATAAATAGCGAGGAAACCATGAGCGATCTGATCCACCACGTAAGCGATGACAGTTTCGATACCGATGTTCTGAAAGCCGACCTGCCGGTGCTGGTTGATTACTGGGCCGAGTGGTGTGGTCCGTGCAAGATGATCGCTCCCATCCTGGACGAAGTGGCCAAGGAATACGAAGGCCGCCTGAAAGTGGTCAAGCTGAACATCGACCAGAACGAACTGACGCCGCCGAAATTCGGCATCCGCGGCATCCCGACACTGATGATTTTCAAGGACGGCCAAGTTGCCGCCACCAAGGTGGGCGCGCTGGCCAAGAGCCAGTTGACCGCCTTCATTGACAGCCAACTGTAAAGCGTCTATTCTCCAGCAAAATCTCAAAACGGGTAGCGATTGACGCGTTGCCCGTTCCATTTTTTACGCCACCCTCCGAATTCAGCGTTCCGCTAAATCGTTACCGAGTCGACCTACGGCTGCTATGCACTTATCTGATCTAAAACATCTTCATGTTTCCGAGCTCGTTGAAATGGCCATTTCCAACGAGATCGACGGGGCCAACCGACTGCGCAAGCAGGACTTGATCTTCGCCTTGCTGAAAAACCAGGCCAAAAAAGGCGAGAGCATTTTCGGCGAAGGTACCCTGGAAGTGCTGCCGGACGGTTTCGGTTTCCTGCGCAGCCCAGACACCTCCTATCTGGCCGGCCCGGACGACATCTATGTCAGCCCGTCGCAGATTCGTCGCTTCAACCTGCATACCGGCGATTCGATCGAAGGCGAGATCCGCACCCCGAAGGACGGCGAACGCTACTTCGCGCTGGTCAAGGTGGACAAGGTCAACGGCGAAGCGCCGGAGAACTCCAAGCACAAGATTCTGTTCGAGAACCTGACGCCGCTGTTCCCCACCGAGCAGTTCAAGCTTGAGCGCGACATCCGCGCCGAGGAAAACATCACCGGCCGCATCATCGACCTGATCTCGCCGATCGGCAAGGGCCAGCGCGGCCTGCTGGTGGCGCCGCCGAAGTCCGGCAAGACCGTGATGCTGCAACACATCGCCCACGCCATCACCGCCAATCACCCGGAAGCGGTGCTGATCGTGCTGCTGATCGACGAGCGTCCGGAAGAAGTGACCGAGATGCAACGCTCGGTCAAGGGCGAAGTGGTGTCGTCCACCTTCGACGAGCCGGCCACCCGTCACGTGCAAGTGGCCGAGATGGTGATCGAGAAGGCCAAGCGCCTGGTGGAGCACAAAAAGGACGTGGTAATCCTGCTGGACTCCATCACCCGTCTGGCGCGCGCTTACAACACCGTGGTGCCGGCCTCCGGCAAGGTGCTGACCGGCGGCGTGGACGCCAACGCGCTGCAACGCCCGAAGCGCTTCTTCGGCGCCGCGCGCAATGTGGAAGAGGGCGGCAGCCTGACCATCATCGCCACCGCGCTGATCGATACCGGCAGCCGCATGGACGATGTGATCTACGAGGAATTCAAGGGCACCGGCAACAGCGAGATCCATCTGGAGCGCCGCATGGCCGAGAAGCGCATCTTCCCGGCGCTGAACATCAACCGCTCCGGCACCCGTCGCGAAGAGCTGCTGATTCCGCAGGATCAGCTGCAGCGGATCTGGGTGTTGCGCAAGCTGCTCTACCCGATGGACGACCTGGAAGCGATGGAATTCCTGCAGGACAAGATCAAGGCCACCAAGTCGAACCAGCAGTTCTTCGACTCGATGCGCCGCTAAGAGCGTTCGGACACGCTCAGCAATGCCAGGCTCGCCGCCTGGCATTTTTTTTGCCCGCGTCCGCCGGCGCCGCTCAGGCCCCGGCGCGCGGGATTTTTGTTAATACCGATGGCGGCGTCGACAGCGAGGCCGCGATTTGGCCTAAGATGGAGCAAGGATGCCGCCGGCGCGTTGGCCCGGCGAGTGGATGACGGCAGGGGACAATAATATGTGGTCGATGGAGGCGGGAGAAGCGGCCGACTGGATTGCCGGTCGGCTTTCGGCTTATGACTTTACCGGCAGGGTCGGCGATTTCAGTTTCCGGCCGGCTGACGGCGGTTTGCGGCCGGCGGCGGTGCTGGTGCCGCTGGTGTGGCACAGCGAGGGGCCCACGGTGATGTTGACCCGGCGCGCGGAAAACCTGCCGGCCCACGCCGGCCAGGTCAGCTTTCCGGGCGGCAAGCTGGAGCGGGACGACGGCTCCGCCGAGCGCGCCGCGCTGCGCGAAACGCGGGAGGAAACCGGGCTGACGGAGAACCATGTCCGGCTGCTGGGCCGTTTGCCGGACTATGTGACGATTACCGGCTTCGTGGTGACGCCGGTGGTGGGTCTGGTGCTGCCGCCGTTCGAACTGAGCCCGGAGCCGGGCGAGGTGGCCGAGGTGTTCGAGGCGCCGCTGCCGCTGCTGATGGACACCGGCGCCTATCAGCGCCACAGCCACCAGGGGGACGACGGCCAGATGCGCGCGTATTTGTCTCTAGACTGGCAGCGTCACCGGATCTGGGGCGCCACCGCGGCGATGTTGTGGCTGCTGTCCGATGCCTTGGGCGTGGCCGGACAGGATCAGCCGCCGTTCAGATCATGTCCAGATCGTTGAACAGGATGTTGCGGCCGGCCACCTTGGCTTCGTAAAGCAGGCGGTCGGCGCGCGCCAGCATCAGTTCCGGCGTGTCGTGAGGCCGCCAGTCGGTCAGCCCGCCGCTGAAGGTCACGCTCTGATCCACCAGCGGGAAGCGGGTCTGGCTCAGCACCACTTGCACCCGTTCCATCACCTTTTGCGCGTCGCGCAGCCGGGTGCAGGGGAAAATCACCAGGAATTCCTCGCCGCCCACCCGAGCGCTGATGTCGGTGTTGCGCGTGGTGTCGGTCAGCGCGTTGGCCACCGCCACCAGCACATTGTCGCCGGCCTGATGGCCGTGGCGGTCGTTGAATTGCTTGAAGTGGTCGATGTCGAACACCGCTATGGTCATGGTCTGGCCGTAGCGTTCGCAGCGGCTGATCTCGTCCTTCAGCATCATGTCGGCGTAGCGCCGGTTGTACAGATGGGTCAGCGGGTCGGTGGCCGCCATTTCGCTCAGTTGCTGGTTGCTTTCCTGCAACTGCTGCTCCAGCTGTTTGCGGCTGGAAATATCGTAGAGCGCCACCAGCGTGGACGGCGGGGTGCGTTCGCCCAAGGGGCGCAGCGAGACGATGACCCAGAGCCGGCTGTGGTCCTCCAGTTCCAGCTCCATTTCCTGATTCTCGACTTCCTGGCCGGCCTCCAGCCACTGATCCAGCGGCTGCAGTCGAAACGGCAGGTTGAGAATGTCCGAGTCCTCCTTGGAGCCCGCCGCGCGCGGCGGCAGCTGCAGCATGGCGCGGGCCAGCGCGTTGGCGCGCTGGATGCGGCGGGTCTTGGGATTGACCAGCAGCAGCGCCAGCGGCGCGGTGTCCAGGATCAGCTTGGCCTCTTCCTCGCTTTGCCGGATCAGGTCGGTGCTGCGGCTCAGCAGCGTGTGCTGGCGCAGATTGGACAGGTAGTTGCGCAAGGCCAGCAGCGTCATGCCGGCGATGAACAGCCAGCCCAGCAGCGCCAGCATCGCCTTCTCCTGCACCGAGCGGGTGAAGTCTTTGCGGGCGATGCCCACCGCCACCTGGAACGGGTAGCGGCCGGTCTGGCTTTGGCTGTACAGGCGGGTGACGCCGTCGATATTGGACGGCGCGCTGAATTGCGCCTGATTGCCGTCGCGGCTGAGCAGCTTGGCCGGTTGCAGCGGCCGGAACTGTCGTTCCAGTCCCTTGGGCGGCTTGGGCCAGCGCGCCACCATCAGTTGCCTTTGGTCCAGCACCAGGATTTCCCCGTGCTCGCCGACGGTGATGCGTGAGACTTCGTCCTGAAAGAAGTTGTTGGCGATGACGCCGGCGGCCATGCCGATGACGTTGCCGCCGTCGTCGCGCAGCTTGCTGGCCAGCACGATGCCGTGTTGCTCGGGGTTGTGCTGGGCTGCGGTGTAATTGTTTTCCGGGTCTTCGTTGCGGTGCAGCCAGCGGCAGAACTCATTGTGAGGCTGCCGCACGATGGCGGCCTGACGGCTGGTGAAGATGGCCTGGCAGGCGCTGTCTATGATTTCTATCCGGCTCAGATAGGGGGCCAGCTGCAGTTGCTGCTGCAGTTGCTGAAACAGTTTTTGTTGCCCGTCCTCGCTGCTTTTGCCGGTGTGCAGCAGGGCCTGGACCTGCGGCAGCTGGCTGCTGCTTTGCAGGATCAGCCCGGCTTCGCTGATGCCGGCGGCCAGCCGCTCCGCCAGCAGCTGGCTGAGGCCGTTGGCCTGCCGCAGCGCGTTTTCCTCTTCCTGGTGATAGGTGTTGAGCAGTTCCAGGGCCACCAGCGCCAGCGTGCCGAGCAGGAAGAGGATGGAACCCCAGATCGCATAGCGTGCCGGGCGTTTGTTCCGTTTGCGGAGGTTGAAGTCCATGACGCTCGTCATTGGGGGTTATGAACCAGTTATAGCGCTAGGCGGCGGAGTATGACAGGGGCCCGCCGCCGTTGGGCTCGGACGACGTCTCAGAGCCTGTTCAAAGTCTGCTGAGCTTCGGCGATACAGCGTTGAAAACCAGCTCAAAATGCTCATGTACCACGTGTACATTCCGCTTTTTCGCTAGTTTTCGCCTTGTCTCGCCCTTGCTCGCGAGACTTTGAGCAGGCTCTCAGGCCGCGGTGAAGCGCATCGAGAGATCGACGGCGCGGACGTCCTTGGTCAGCTTGCCCACGGAAATGCGGTCGACCCCAGTTTCCGCAATCGCGCGCACGGTGTCGAAGTCCACGCCGCCGGAGGCTTCCAGCTGGGCGCGGCCGGCGGTCAGGCGCACCGCTTCGCGCATTTGCTCCAGCGACATATTGTCCAGCAGCGCCAGCTTGGCGCCGTGGCGCAGCGCTTCTTCCAGTTGCTCCAGCGTTTCCACCTCGATCTGCAGGCTGACGTCGGCCGGGGCCAGTTGTTGCGCGGCCCGCAGCGCGGCGGCGATGCCGCCGGCCGCCATGATGTGGTTTTCCTTGATCAGGATGCCGTCGAACAGGCCGACGCGCTGATTGTCGCCGCCGCCGGCCGTCACCGCGTATTTCTGCGCCAGCCGCAGCCCCGGCATGGTCTTGCGGGTGTCCAGTATCCGGGCGCGGGTGCCGGCCACGGCGTCGACGTAGCGGCGGGTTTCGCTGGCGACCGCGGACAGGGTCTGCAGGAAGTTGAGCGCGGAGCGTTCCGCGCTCAGCAGCGCGCGCGCCGGGCCGGCGATATTGCACAGCACCGCGCCGGCGGCCACTTGCTCGCCTTCGGCGGCCAGCCACTCCACCCGGCAACGGGGATCGACTTGGCGGAAGCATTCGTCGAACCAGGCCTGGCCGCACAGCGTGGCCGCTTCGCGCGCAATCACCCGCGCCGCGCCGGCGCTGTGTTCGGGAATCAGCAGGGCGGTCCAGTCGCAGCGGCCGATGTCTTCGGCCAGGGCGGCGGCGACTTGCTGGGCGATCAGGTGAGGGGCGGGCAAAGCGGGCATGCGGGACTCTCCAAGAAAACGTCATTGTACCCAATGGCGACGGCTTGGTGCGCGCGCTCTGGTATCATTCGAAATGGATAAGCAAGCCGATAGGTCGTTCATGGATTTGCCCGCATCGTTTTTTCCCGACGCCGCGCTTTGGTTGAGCAATGGCGCGGCTTTGTCTTTGTTGGCGCTGGCGGCGCGGCGGGTGGCCTGGCGCGGCTTGCCCTTGCCGGCGTGCAACGCCTGGATGGGCGCCTGCGTGCTGGCGCTGGCCTTGTGGCTGTTGCGCGGAGGCGTGGCGCCGGGCCTGTCCTTCCATTTGCTGGGCGCCGGCCTGTTCACCCTGATGATGGGGCCGTGGCTGGCCTTGCTGGCCTTGGCGCTGCCCTTGCTGGCGCTGGCCTTGAGCGGGCAGGCCGATTTGCCGGCGCTGGGCCTGAATTATCTGACCATGATCTTGCCGCCGGTGGCGCTGTCCGCCGCGGCGCTGCGGCTGAGCCAGCGCGCCTTGCCCAGCAATCTGTTCGTCTACGTCTTCGTCAACGGCTTTCTCGCCGGCGGCGCCGGCATGTTCGCCGCGGGCCTGTCCGGCCTGTCGGCCTTGGGGCTGGCCGGCGCCTATCCCTGGGACCAGTTGCTGGAAGAGACGCTGCCGTTCTATTTTTTATTGTCGTGGTCGGAGGCTTTCACCACCGGCTTGTTGGCGGCGGTGCTGGTGGTTTACCGGCCGGAGTGGGTGGCGACCTTTGACGACGGCCGTTACCTCGGGCCGCGACGCCGTGCGCGGTGAGAGGCTGTTGGCGGTCCGCCGCGCGGCGTAAGAGGCGATAGGGCGAGCGCGTTTTCAAGGGCGCTCATGCGCAATGCTGGATCAAGATAGGAGAATGTCATGCCGTTCGCTTTATGGAGCATTTTGCTGGCGGCCTTGCTGCCGTTGATTTGGGCCGGGGTGACCAAGGCCGGCGCGCGGATGGACAACCACAAGCCGCGAGAGGCGCTGGCCCAGGCCAGCGGTTACCGGCTGCGCGCCAATTGGGCGCAGCAGAACGCCTGGGAGGCGCTCCCGACTTATGCCGCCGCGGTGCTGGTGGGATGGGCGATGCACGTGCCGCAGGCCTTTCTGGACGCCGCAGCCGGGGTTTTCATCGTCGCGCGGGTCGCGCACGGCTTGCTGTATCTGGCCGATCAGGCCAGCTTGCGCTCGCTGTCCTGGCTGATCGGCCTGCTGACGGTGGTGGCGATTTTCTGCAAGGCCGGCGGGGTGTTCTAGCGCGGCCCGACCTAATCCAGCCAGCCGTTGGCGCGCAGCGCCGCCTGCACCTGGTCCAGGCCCTTGGTGTGAAAGGCCTGCCAGCCGGCGCGGCGCGCGGCGTCCACGCATTCGATATTGTCGTCGAAGAAAGCGATACGCCCCGCCGCGACGCCCAGTTCCTGCTGCACATGGCGGTACGCCGCGTCGTCCGGCTTGCGCAGGCCGATCAGATGGGAGGCGAACAGCCTGTCGAAGCGGTGCAGCAGATCGAATTCGCGCTCGATCTTGCCCCAGTGCAGCGCGTTGTTGTTGCTGAGCACGGCCAGGCGATGGCGAGCGCCGAGCCGGGCCAGCATCTCGGCCGCGCCGGGGAAGGCGCCGCGCAGCCAGCTGTCCAACTGCGCGGTCATTTCCTTCGCGTCGATGTCCAGCCCCAGATGTTCCGCCATCGCGGCGCTGAACGCCTCCGGCGTGCAGGCGCCGGTGTCGAGTTCGGCGATCCACGGCGTTTCCATCCAGAAACGCCGGGCCTGCTCCGGATCCAGCCTGCCCTGGGACAGCTTCACCAGCGGATCGATGCCGTTCCAGTCCACCAATACCCCGCCCAGATCGAATACCAGCACGTCTACGCTTGAATTCATTGCTTCGCCTTTTGTCTAGGGCGCGAGCGGCTCGCGCCAACAGTTTAGAGAACGATGGGTTCCGGCTCCAGTTCCACGCCGAAGCGCCGACGGACTTCGGCGCGCACCTTGTCGGCCAGCGCGCGCATCTGTTCGCCGCTGGCGGCGCCGTAGTTGACCAGCACCAGCGCCTGGCGCGCGTGCACGCCGGCGTCGCCGTCGCGATAGCCTTTCAGCCCGCATTGGTCGATCAGCCAGCCGGCGGCCAGCTTGATCTGGCCGTCGGCGGCGGGGTAGTGCGGCAACGCCGGATGGCGCGCCAGCAGCGCTTGCGCCTGCTCCGCCGGCAGCACCGGGTTTTTGAAGAAGCTGCCGGCGTTGCCCAGCTCGGCCGGGTTGGGCAGTTTGCTGGAGCGGATGCGGATCACCGCGTCGCTGACGTCCCGCGGCGTGGGCGAGGCGACGCCGGCGGCGGTCAGCTCTTGCTGAATGTCGCCGTAGCCGGTGCGCAGCCGCGGCGCGCGCGACAGCCGGAAACGCACGGCGACGACCAGCAGGCGGCCGGCGGCTTCGTGCTTGAACACGCTGTCGCGATAGCCGAAGCGGCAGTCCGCCGCGTCCAGCGTCAGTTCGGCGCCGCCGCGCTCGAGGTCGGCGCAGACGACTTGGTGAATGTGGTCCTTGGCCTCCACGCCGTAGGCGCCGATGTTCTGGATAGGGCTGGCGCCTACGGTGCCGGGAATCAGGCTGAGGTTTTCCAGCCCGTACCAGCCCCGGCTCAGGGTGTGGAGCACGAAGTCGTGCCAGTTCTCGCCGGCGGCGGCTTCGACGATACACTCGTCGCCGTTCTCCTCCTGCAGGCGGATGCCGCGCAGCCCCAGCTTGACCACCAGGCCGGGGTAGTCGCGGGTGAACAGCAGATTGCTGCCGCCGCCCAGCCACAGCACCGGGCCGGTTTGATAGGCCGGGCTGTCCAGCAGCGCCGGCAGGTCGGCCAAGGCGTCCAGTTCGCAAAAGTCGCGCGCGCGCGCGTCCATGCCGAAGGTGTTCAGCGGTTTGAGCGGGTAATGTTGGCTGAAGGTCAGGCTCATGGCGCCGGTTCCGGTTGAAGTTGTCGATGCAGGCGGCGGCGGCTTTCCCCGGCCAGGTAGCGGGTCAGGAACAGCGCGGCCACGCTCAGGCTGATCACCAGCGCGGTCCAGAAGCCGAACACGCCCATGGGCTTCCTGGTCAGCCAGTCGGTCAGGCCCAGGGTGATGCCCAGGCCCAGGCCCACGCACCAGAACGACAGAATGTGAATGATCATCGGCACCGTGGTCAGCTTGTAGCCGCGCAAGGCGCCGGAGGCGATGGTCTGGGCGGCGTCGGTCAATTGATAGACCGCGGCGAACAGCAGCAGGGTGGCGCCCATCGCGATCACGCGCGGGTCCGGCGTGTACATGCGCATGATGGGTTCGCGGAACAGCAGCACCACCAGCATCGCGCAGAAGGCCATGCTCAGGCCCAGCAGCAGGCCCACGCCGGAGCTGAAGCGGGCGGCGCGGTAGTCGCCGGCGCCTACGTGGTGGCCGACGCGCACCGACAGCGCGGTGGCCACGCTTTGCGGCAGCATGTAGATGATGCTGGAAAAATTGAGCACGGATTGGTGGGTGGCCACCACCACGGTGCCCAGCTCGGCGATCAGCAGCGCGATGAAGGAGAACAGGCTGACCTCGACGAAGAAGGACAGGCCGATGGGCACGCCCAGCTTGAGGAAGCCGCGGTACATGCGCCAGTCCGGGCCGCGCAGCCGCTCCAGCAGCCGGAAGCGGCTGAAGTTGCGATGCCAGCTGACATAGGCGAGCAGGGCCAGGCAGTTGAACCAGAACACGATGCCGGTGGCCCAGCCGCAGCCGGCGCCGCCCAGTTTGGGCAGGCCGAACAGGCCGTGGATCAGGATGTAGTTGAGCGGCACGTTCAGCGCCAGCGCCAGCAGGCTGACCACCATGATGGCCTTGGGCCGGCCCAGGCTGGACGCGTAGGCGTGCAGCGCGCGGTGGGTCATCGCCGCCGGCATGCCCACGGCGGCCCCGGTGATGAACAGCATCACCTTGTCGGTCACTTCCGGCGGCAGATGCAGCCATAGCCGCAGCGCCGGCTCCAGCGCCACCATCATCGCCGCGCCGAAGAGGCCGATCAGCAGGCCGAACCACAGGCCCTGGCGCGCGGTGTCCTTGAATTTGTCGTGCTCGCCGGCGCCCAGCTGGTGAGCCAGGATGGGGTTGAGCGCGGTGACGATGCCCATCAGGGTGACGTAGAAGGTGATGAACACGCTGGCGCCCAGCGAGACGGCGGCCAGGTCGTCGGTGCTGACGCGGCCGGCCATCACGGTGTCGACGAAGGCGGTGGCCACCTGAGCGATCTGGGCGATCATCATCGGCAAGGCCAGCCGGCTGATTTGACGGGCTTCCTGCAGCACGGCCCCGCGCGGGGCGCGATTGATTTCAAACAGCATGGGAGTAGGCGGGATGGCACGGAGAACTGGCCATTATACCGGCTGCGGGGCGGGCTTGTCTTTGCCGCTCCATGGCAATGGGGCGGCAAAGGGCGGAACGGACGCGCGGAGCGCTCCCGGCGGTTCTTGGAACGGATTTGCGATCCCGGGAGCCAAGGTGAGGCGCGAGGCGTTGCGGCTGAAGAAGCGGATGAGCCTTCCTAAGCGCTGTTCGCCGCGTATGGCCTCGCGACGCGCGGCCGAGCGTAAACCGGCTCTTCAGAAGCGCGCGGGCGGATCGCGGCGCAGATCGCAGCTGATCAGCAACTCGCCGCCGAAACGGGCGTTGATGCTGAGCGCGTCCACCAGCGAAATGTCCCGCACGGTCAGGTGTTCGCCGTTGCGGTCCAGTTCATAGCCCAGCTCATGGGCGAAATCCGCCAGCTCTTGCAGGGCGGGGGTGTCGGCCGGCGTGAGCGGAGAGGCGCTCAGGCTGCCGCAAAGGGGGCGAGGTCTTCCCACGGCGTCGAAATTGGCAAAAGAGAAATCGGTATAGCTATCTTGCAGGCAGTCGTACATGGCGGTTCTCCAATCGGTTCGGTCGCGGTTGGCGCGCCGGACTGGGATCTCGCCGGCGACGCTTTAGCAGGATTTTTGGGCGCCCTGCAAGTTGTCTTTAACTCGGCGCCGCCGCGCATGCCCGAAACGGAAACGGGGCGCGGCTCATGCATCGATCCGAAGCGATTGCCGTGCTTAACTGCCTGTACGGGTAAAACAAAACCCGCCTACGACTAAGAGCGCAAGCGGGTTGACCGGTTTGACGCTTTAGCTGGCATTTGTTAAGCGCCCGCAAGCTGTGTCAAATCGGCGCATGAATGTCAGCCTATGCCTTTGGCTTTGGGCTGTCAATCCCCTTGCTCGGCCTCGGCGGGCCAATCGGCCAGCCAGCCGCGCCAGTGAGGTTCCGGCCGCGCGGCGACGGCGGCGCGCAGCCCCTGTTTACAGGCCTGGTGGGCGGCGGCGTCCAGCGCGCCTTCCAGCCATTGCCGGCGCAGCCACAGCAGGTGGCAGCTGGCGGCCTGGCGCGCGTTGTGCTCCGCGAGCGCGCCGGCGTTGCCGGCGCGATACAGTTCCCAGCGCCGCGGGCCGTTGAGTTCGGCCTCGCCGGGCAGGCCGCACAGCCTGGCCAGTTCGCCCAGCGGGGTGGCCAGTTCGGCATGGCCGCCGCTCAGGATTTCGCTCAGCGCGCAATGCGCGTCCGCCGGCCGGCCGGAACGCAGCTGCTCCGCCAGCGGCAGGCCCAGCGCCAGCGCGCGATGGCGCAGCACCGGCAGCTCCAGCCGCGAGCCGTCCCAGCTGACCAATTGCGCCCGGCTGTCGCGCAGCAGGTCCAGCCAGTCCGCCAGCATCGCGGCTTCGTCGCCGGCGTCGACGGCGAGCCGCTCGACGAGGCGGGTGCGCCCATCCTGCTGCAGCACGCCGGCGATGGCGACGACGCGGTGCAAGTGGAAGGGGATGAAGTCGGTGCCGCTCTGGGCGCGGCAGCGCTGCAGCACGAAATCGGCGACGTCGGCCTCCCCGATTTCGCCGTCCAGCTGATACAGCTGGCGGATGGCGGGCACGTTGGGAATGGTCTGAAGATGAAAGCTGAGAGTAGGGCGCACGGGCGGGGTCTTGTCGGAGTCGGCGAATCGGCAGCGATTGTATGCCTATCACCGGAGGCGGGCAATTGGCGGTCGTGGATGTTGCATCGCGGCGGGATATGGCGGCGAATTGTATTTTCTGCAAAGAATAGGGATATAATCGCCGGCTTGACTACCTACTAGTCTTGCGAATCCTGGCATTCCAAGTCGACTATCTTCTCATAATGATCCGCAAGTTTATCCGTAAAGTACTGGACCTGCCCGCCGGCATGGGCAAGCGCCGCACCAAGGCGCGCGTGATTCCTCTGCCGCAACACGGCATCCGCCGAGACCAGCTCAGCTCCGCTGCGCTGAAAGTCACCACCCGACTGCAGGAGGCCGGTTTTTCCGCCTATGTGGTGGGCGGCGCCGTGCGCGACTTGATGTTGGGCGTGTCGCCGAAGGATTTCGACGTCGCCACCAACGCGACGCCGGAGGAAGTGCACCGGGTGTTCCGCCGCTCCCGCATCATCGGCCGGCGTTTCCGCATCGTCCACGTGATGATGGGGCAGGAAACCATAGAGGTGACCACCTTCCGCGGCGGCTCCGTGGACGACACCAATGAAACCGGCCGCATCATGGCCGACAACAGCTTCGGCAGCCAGGAAGAGGACGCCCACCGCCGCGACTTCACCGTCAACGCGCTGTTCTACGATCCGTCCGACGAAACCGTCATCGACTACCACCACGGCGTCAAGGATTTGCGCGCCCGCAAGCTGGTGATGATAGGCCAGCCCGCCCGCCGTTATCAGGAAGACCCTGTGCGCATGCTGCGCGCGGTGCGCCTGGCGGCCAAGCTGGGTTTCGAGATCGACGACGCCACCCGCAAGCCCATCCGCACCCACGCCCATCTGCTGAAGAAAGAGCCGCCGGCGCGCCTGTTCGACGAAATGCTCAAGCTGCTGATGTCCGGCCAAGCCTACGGCTGCCTGAAGAAGTTGCGCGAGGAAGGCATGGCGCGCGGCGTGTTTCCGCTGCTGGACGCGGTGCTGGACGACAAGGGCGACGATCTGTTCTTGAAGCTGGGCCTGGAAAGCACCGATCAGCGCATCCGCGCCGACAAGCCGGTGTCGGTGGGCTTCCTGCTGGCCACCCTGCTGTGGAAGCAGGTGCACCAGCGCTGGCAGAAGCGCCTGAACGCCGGCGACCGCGCGGTGTACGCGCTGGCGCAGGCGATCGCCGACGTGGAATCCGAACAGGACAACGATTTCGCCATTCCGCGCCGCTTCAGCGTGACCATGCGCGAAATCTGGATGCTGCAGTCGCGCTTCGACAGCCGCAGCGGCCAGCGCGCCTACCGCTTCCTGGAACAGCCGCGTTTCCGCGCCGCCTACGACTTCTTCGCGCTGCGCGGCGAAGCCGGCGAGGTGGACATGAAGCTGGTGTCCTGGTGGAATGATTTCCAACGCGCCGACGAAGAGGAGCGCGAACAGCTGCTGGAGATCGCCAAGGCCAGCGGCGAGCCGGACCCCGCCAAGAAACGCCGCCGCCGCCGTCCCGCCAATCGCCGCAAAGCCGCGGGCGAATCCGGCGGAGAGGCCTAAGTGGCCCAGGCTTTCATCGCGCTGGGCAGCAATCTCGAGCAGCCGGCGGCGCAAATCCGCGCCGCGATCGCCGCGATCGCAGCCTTGCCCGACACCGCGCTGATCCGGCCGTCCGCCCTGTACCGCACCGCGCCGGTGGGCTATGCCGATCAGCCGGACTTCATCAACGCCGTCGCGGAGGTGGACACCGCGCTGGCGCCGCGCGATTTATTGCGCCGGCTGCTGGCGATTGAGGCTGAATTCGGCCGGGTGCGCACCTTCCGCAACGCGCCGCGGGTGCTGGATCTGGATCTGCTGTATTACAGCGGCGTCGCGCAGAGCGACGAAGACCTGACCCTGCCGCATCCGCGCATGCATCTGCGCGGCTTCGTCATGATCCCGCTGGCGGAGATCGCCCCCGATCTGGCGCTGCCGGCGCTGGGCACGGCCGGCGAACTGGCCGCCGGGCTGGCCGATCAAGGCGTGGAGCGTCTCGAAAACAACTAGCTAAGAGGAAGCGAGCGATGAGTCAATTGCGTTATGTCGTGGTCGAAGGGCCGATCGGCGCGGGCAAATCCTCTCTGGCGCGCCGACTGTCGGAATACTGGGGCGTGCGCCTGCTGGCGGAAGATCCCGCCGCCAATCCTTTCCTGCCGCGCTTTTACCGCAACCTGCCGGCTCACGGCCTGTCCACCCAACTGTCCTTCATGCTGCAACGCGCCGAAATGGCCAAGAGCATGCTGGACGGCGAGCTGCTGGCCAGCCCGCTGGTGTCGGACTTCCTGTTCGAAAAAGACGCGCTGTTCGCCAAGATCAATCTGGACGAGGCCGAGCTGGCCTTGTACAAGCGTCTGGCGGCGCAGGCGATGCCCGAGCATCCGGTGCCGGACCTGGTGATCTATTTGCAGGCTTCCGAAGAAAACCTGCTGAGCCGGGTGGCCGCGCGGGCGGCCGAATACGAGGTCAATTTCCCCGAAGGCTATCTGAAGCGCGTGCATCAGGCCTACAGCGAGTTTTTCCATCAATACGAGGCCGCGCCGCTGCTGATCGTCAACACCGACCACCTGAACCTGGTGGACGGCGACGAGGACTTCGAGCTGTTGATCCGCTGCATCAGCGAGGCGCGAGGCCAGCGCAATTATTTCAACAAGAGCGTCTGAGCCGCTTCGCGCTGCGCGCCCCGCCGGCTGATGGACGACTGAACGAGGAAGAACGGGCATGAAAATTACCGTCAACACCCTGCAGAAAATGGCGCAGGAAGGGCAGAAGATCGCCATGCTGACCTGTTACGACGCCAGCTTCGCCGCCTTGCTGGAGCAAGCCGGCGTCGAGATTCTGCTGGTGGGGGATTCGCTGGGCATGGTGGTGCAGGGCATAGACTCCACGCTGCCGGTGGCCGAAGAGGAAATGCTGTACCACGTGCGTTGTGTGGCGCGCGGCGCCAAGCAGGCGATGGTGCTGGGCGACATGACTTTCGGCGCTTACCAGGAAAGCCCGCAGCAGGCCTTCGCCCACGCCGCCCGCATCATCCAGGCCGGCGCCCACATGGTGAAGCTGGAAGGCGGCGCCTATATGGCCGACACCACCCGCTTCCTGGTGGAGCGCGGGGTGCCGGTGTGCGCCCACATCGGCCTGACGCCGCAGTTCGTCAACACTTTCGGCGGCTACCGGGTGCAGGGCAAGAGCGAGGAAGACGCGCGCCGCATCGTCAACGACGCCAAGGCGCACGCCGAGGCCGGCGCCAGCCTGGTGCTGATGGAGTGCGTGCCGGCCGAGCTGGCGCGCGAGATCACCGAGTCGATTTCGGCGCCCACCATAGGCATAGGCGCCGGCGCCGACGTGTCCGGCCAAGTGCTGGTGCTGCACGACATGCTGGGCGTGTATCCGGGCAAGAAGGCGCGCTTCGTCAAGGATTTCATGGCCGAGAGCGCCAGCATCCAGGGCGCGGTGCAGGCCTATGTGCAGGCGGTGAAGGACAAGTCCTTCCCGGCGGCGGAACATACTTTCTGATCGGCTCTGCCCAGGACATCAAGCAATGGAAATCATTCGTACCGTGGCGGAGATGCGCGCCTGGCGCCGCCAGGCGGGCAAGCTCGCCTTCGTGCCCACCATGGGCAATCTGCACGCCGGCCATCTGGCCCTGGTCAAGGCGGCGCGCGAACGCGCCGACAAAGTGGCGGTCAGCATCTTCGTCAACCGGCTGCAGTTCGGCCAGGGCGAGGACTTCGGCGCTTACCCGCGCACCTTCGACGCCGATTGCGAAAAGCTGCGCGCCGCCGGCGTGGACGCGCTGTTCTTCCCGGATGAGCAGGAGCTGTATCCGCGCGTGCGGCAGGACTTCAACGTGGAGCCGCCGAATATTCAGAACGAGCTGTGCGGCGCCTTCCGCCCCGGCCACTTCCGCGGCGTCGCCACCGTGGTGACCAAGCTGTTCAACATCGTGCAGCCGGACCTGGCCTGTTTCGGCAAGAAGGACTTTCAGCAGCTGCACGTGATCCGAGCGATGGTGGACGACCTGAACTCGCCGATCGAGATCGTGCCGGTGGATACCGGCCGCGCCGACGACGGCCTGGCGCTGTCCTCGCGCAACGGTTATCTGAGCGCGGAAGAGCGCGCCGAGGCGCCGCGGCTGTACCGCAATCTGACGCGGCTGCAGCGGCGGCTGCAAGACGGCGACAATGACTACGCGGCGCTGGAGCAAGGCGCGCGCGACGATCTGGCCCAAGCCGGCTGGACCGTGGATTACGTTGAAATTCGCCAGGCCGACACCCTGGCGGTGGCGCACGCCGGCGAAAAACGCCTGGTGGTGCTGGCGGCCGCCCGACTGGGGCGCACCCGCCTGATCGACAACATTGAAGTGTTCCGCTGATCAGCGGACTAAGGATGCAATCATGCAGCGCAATATGCTCAAATCCAAGCTCCACCGGGTCACCACCACGCACAGCGAGTTGCACTATATCGGTTCCTGCGCGATAGACGAGAACCTGCTGGAAGCGGCCGACATTCTGGAATACGAAGAAGTGCAGATCTGGAACGTCACCAACGGCGAGCGTTTCGCCACTTACGCGATCAAGGCCGAGCGCGGTTCCGGCACCATCTCGGTCAACGGCTCGGCCGCGCGCCGCGCCGCGCCGGGGGATCTGCTGATCATCGCCTCCTTCGCCCAGTACGAGGCCGCCGAGCTGAAGCATCATCAGCCCAAGCTGGTGTTCGTCGACGCGGACAACCAGATGACCGAGCTCAAGGGCGCGACGCCGACCCAGGCGGCCTGATCCGCCTCCGGTTTCGCCCGTCAGCGGCCGCCTCAGGGCGGCCGTTGTTTTTTTGTTGCAGCACAGCATCAATCTCGGGGCCGGCGCCGGTTTATTTCAAGCCGGGGCTTGGCGCTGGCGTCGACGGTGAATCATATTTAAAAAGCGGAGGTGTCTGGCTGCCGGTCCGGGCTTGCGTCGGCGGCCGCTTCCCAATCCATCGTCCATCCAGCAGCGAGGGAGGCATCATGAGCACGAGCCAGAATCTGACCGGGGGTTGCCTGTGCGGCGCGGTGCGCTACCGTTTGCGCGCCGAGCCTTACGATGTGGTGCACTGCCATTGCAAAAGCTGCCGGCGCGCCAGCGGCGCGGCCTTCGTCACCTGGTTCACCATCCGCGTGGCCGATCTGGACTGGCGCGGCGAAAAGCCGGTGATCTACCATTCCTCGGCCGCGGTCAGCCGCGGCTTCTGTCCGCATTGCGGCTCCACCCTGAGCTATCGCCACGAATCGGACCCGGAGGAGCTCGACCTCACCGTGTCCTCGCTGGACCACCCGGAGCTGGTGGCGCCGGCCGGGCATATCTGGTGGGAGCAGCATCTGCCCTGGGGCAGCCCCGCCGCGCAGCAGGAGTTGCCCGTCTACCAGCGCAGCGAAGTCTGAGAACGTGTTTACGATCTCGCGAGCTAAGGAGAGACAAGGCGAAAACGAGCGAAAAAACGGAATGTACTCGTGGTACATGAGCATTTTGAGCTTGGTTTCAACGCCGTATCGCCGACGCGTAGCAGATCGTAAACAGGTTCTGAGAGGCTGTTTGCGATCCGCCGCGCGTCACGGCGCCGGGTGCAGCGCGCCCGGCGCGACGACCACGCCGTCCTCGTCGGCGTACAGCCAGTGGCCGGGGCTGAAGCGCACTTGGCCGAACTCCACGCTCAGATTGCGCTGGCCTTCGCCGCGCTTCACCGATTTGCGCGGATGAACGCCCAGCGCGCGTACGCCCAGCGCCAGCTTGTTCAAGGCGGCGGAGTCGCGGACGCAGCCGTTGATCACCAGGCCGGCCCAGCCGTTGGCCACCGCCAGCACGCCCAGTTGATCGCCCAGCAGCGCGCAGCGCAGCGAGCCGCCGCCGTCCACCACCAGCACCTTGCCGGCGCCGTTCTGGCTCAGCGCCTCCCGCAGCAGGCTGTTGTCCTCGAACAGCTTCAGGGTTTCGATGCGGCCGAAAAAGCGGGCCTGGCCGCCGTAGCGTTGCAGCGAGGGCGTCAGCACCTGCAGTTGCTCGTCGAACTGATCGCATAGATCGGCGGTGTGAAAGTCCATGGCGGTTCTCCTGGGGAGGATGGCGAAAGCTTCATCCTAGCAGCGCGGACGCGCGGGCGGTATGCCGGACAAATGAAAAAGCCGCCTGACGGCGGCTTTGGGCGTTGCGGATGGAGAAAGGGCTTATTCCAGCCGCAGGGGCACGAACAACACCGCCTCGTTGCGGCGCACCAGCAAGGCGATATGGCCTTTGGCGCTGGCCAGCGCTTTCTCGAAGCTGGCGATGGTGGAGACTTCCACCTGGTTCAAGCCCAGGATCACGTCGCCCGCCTGCAGGCCGGAGCGGGCGGCCGGGCCCTGCGCCTTCTGGATCAGCAAGCCGCCGCGCACGCCCAGTTCCGAGCGCTGGTTCGCCGTCAGTTCGCTCAGCGTCAGGCCCAGCTTGCCGAACTGGAAGCCCTGCGGCGAGCTTTCCTCCTGCTGCGGCTGCGCGCTCGGCGCGTCCTGCGCCAGTTCGGCCAGCGTGGCTTCCAGCTCTTTCTCCACGCCTTTGCGCCACACCGTCAGCTTGATCTTGGTGCCCGGCTGCAGCGAGCCGACCAGTACCGGCAGATCCTTGGAGCTTTCTATCGCCTTGCCGTCCAGCTTCAGGATGATGTCGCCGGCTTGCAGGCCGGCGCGAGCGGCCGGTCCCTTGGGATCGACGCGCACCACCAGCGCGCCGCTGGGGCGCTGCAGGCCGAAGGACTGCGCCAGTTCCTGGGTCACTTCCTGAATGTTGATGCCCAGCTGGCCGCGGCTGACCTTGCCCTTGGCCTTGAGCTGATCGACCACGCTCATGGCAAGGTCGATGGGGATGGCGAAGGAAATGCCCATGAAGCCGCCGGAACGGCTGTAGATCTGCGAGTTGATGCCCACCACCTCGCCGCGCAGATTGAACAGCGGGCCGCCGGAGTTGCCGGGGTTGATCGCCACGTCGGTTTGGATGAAGGGAACGAAGTTCTCGTCCGGCAGGCTGCGGCCCTTGGCCGAGACGATGCCGGCGGTGACGGTGTTGTCGAAGCCGAACGGCGCGCCGATGGCGGCCACCCATTCGCCGACCTTCAAGTCCGCCGGGCTGCCGATCTTGACCACCGGCAGGTCCGCCGCCGCCACTTTCAGCAGCGCCACGTCGGTGCGCTTGTCCACGCCCACCAGCTTGGCGCGCAGCTCGCGCTTGTCGGTCAGCATCACCTTGACCTGCTGGCTGTCCGCCACCACGTGGGCGTTGGTCAGGATGTAGCCGTCGGCGCTGATGATGAAGCCGGAGCCGAAGGAGACGCTTTCTTCCTGCGGCTGTTCGCGCTGCGGCGGATGATTGGGGATGAAGCGGCGGAAGAAATCGTACAGCGGGTCGTCTTCCGGCACCGGAATCGGCAGATTGCTGGCTTGGGCGCCGCCGCTCTCTTCGCGGCTGGCCTGGATGTTTACCACCGCCGGACCGTCGCGGCTGACCAATTGGGTGAAGTCCGGCAGCAGCATGGCGACGCGGCCATCCTGTTGCGCGGGAATGGCGACCGGCGCGGGCTGGGAGTTGCCTTTGAAGAAGCGCTCGACCTTGTCGCAGCCGGACAGCAACGAGGCTGCGAGCAAGGCGCCAACCAGGGTGCGCAGATACGTTGTCACAGGCTATCCTTTTAGGTTGATGTCTATGCGGAAAATAAGGGCGGAACCGGAGTTTTTCCAGTATTTGATTCAGTTGTCTTTAATCATAACGGTTTTTGCCGGATATTCGCAGAGGTCGGCGATGACGCAGCGCTCGCATTCCGGTTTCCTGGCTTTGCAGACATAGCGGCCGAGCAGGATCAGCCAGTGATGCGCGTCGACTTTGAATTCGTCGGGGATGTATTTTACCAGCTTATCCTCGACTTCTCGCACGTCTTTGCCGGGCGCGATCCGCGTGCGGTTGGACACCCGGAAAATATGGGTGTCCACCGCGATGGTGGGCTGGCCGAAAGCGGTGTTGAGCACCACGTTCGCGGTCTTGCGGCCGACGCCGGGCAGCGCTTCCAAGGCCTCGCGGGTTTGCGGCACCTCGCCGCCGTGTTTTTCCAGCAGCAGGTGACAGGTGGCGATCACGTTCCTGGCCTTGGTCTTGTACAGGCCTATGGTCTTGATGAAGTTCGCCAGCGATTCTTCGCCCAGCGCCAGCATCGCCGCCGGGGTGTTGGCCACCGGGTAGAGCCGGCGCGTGGCCTTGTTGACGCCGACGTCGGTGGCCTGCGCCGACAGCAGCACCGAGATCAGCAGTTCGAACGGGCTGCTGTACTCCAGCTCGGTGGTGGGGTGCGGGTTGGCGTCGCGCAGGCGGGTGAAGATTTCTTTGCGTTTGACGGCGTTCACGGCTTGTCCTTGTCTGCTTGTTCGCGGGCGGCGCGCATCGCGGCGGCGCGTTCCATCGCCTTGCGGATCAATTCGTTCTTGTCGGCCGCCGGCGCGGCGGCGGAGGCTGCGACCGGCGCCGCGGCCGGGGAGGCCGGCGCGGCGCTGACCGCGGCGCGCTCGGCCAGGCGTTTGGCCTTGTCCGCCTGATCGCGCGTCTTGCGCGCCTGGCGTCGTTCATAGCGGACGCGGGCCTGGGCGGCGCGCGCCATCACCCGTTCGCGCTCGCCGTCGGCGGGATCGGCCACCGGCAGCAGGTCGATGCAGTCCACCGGACAGGGCGCCAGGCACAGCTCGCAGCCGGTGCATTCGGCGGCGATCACGGTGTGCATCTGCTTGGCGGCGCCGACGATGGCGTCCACCGGACAGGCCTGGATGCACAGGGTGCAGCCTATGCAGCTGTCTTCGCGTATCACGGCCAGCGCGCGCGGTTTGGGCTGCGGGCCGTCGGCGGCGAAGGGAACGACGTCCCGGCCCAGCAGCTCCGCCAGCGCCCGGATGCCGTCGTCGCCGCCCGGCGGGCAGCGGTTGATCGGATCGCGGCCTTCCGCCAGCGCCTCCGCATACGGGCGGCAGCCGGCGTGGCTGCATTGTCCGCATTGGGTCTGGGGCAGCAGGGCGTCGATCCTGTCGACGAGTGTGATCACGGGCATGCTGTGGGGTTCCGCTTCAAAAACCGCTAATTATCGACGCTAGGGGCCGCGGCTTCAACACCCGGCGCGGACTAGGCTTCGGGAGGCCTTGCCGGCGCGCGCGCTTGAAGCGGGGAATCGGGCGTCGCCGGGGGCGCGGCGCGCGATTTTCGTAAAAAACAAAGCGGCGGGGCTTGGAGCGGCGCGCGGGTGCGCTATGGTGAAAATACTCACTTTTCCGGACCGCCGCCATGAAAATCGCCCACAAAGCCGGCCTGATTTCCGCCCTGGTATTGGCCTTGACCCTGTCTACCCTGTCCTGGCTGCAATACCTGAGCGTGGCGGACAGCATACGCGCCGGCAAGGAGCAGGAAGTGACCCAGACCAGCCAGGTGCTGGCCGAGCAGATCGCCAATTGGCTGAACGGCAAGCTGGCGCAGATCCAGCTGATGTCGGAAACCATAGACGCCGGTTTCAGCGGCGAGCGCATCCTGGAAGTGTTTCAGCGGCCCATGCTCAAGAACGAGTTCAAGCTGGTGTTCGGCGGCTTGGACAGCGACGGCAAGAGAATCTCCAACGATCCGTCGTGGAATCCGCCGCCCACCTGGGACGCCCGCAAGCGGCCGTGGTATCCGGTGGCCAAGGCGGCCGCCGGCGTCGGCCTGACCGATCCCTATCCGGACGCCGCCTCCGGCGAGATCCTGATTTCGGTGGTGGCCAAGCTGACCGACAAGGGCGCGTTCAAGGGCGCTTTCGGCGGCGACCTCAGCCTGAAGTCGGTTTCGGACGCCTTGAACACCGCCACCTTCAACGGCGCGGGCTACGCCTTCCTGCTGTCCGCCGACGGCAAGATCATCAGCCACCCGGACGCCAAGCTGAACGGCAAGAGCGTCGCCGAGCGGTTCGGCGGCGCCGCGCCGGCGCTGGACGGCAAGGTGCACGAGGTGGAGGTCAACGGTCAGAAACTGATGGTGGCCTTCCAGCCGCTGTCGCACCTGCAGCCGGCCAAGTGGCTGGTGGGCGTGGTGCTGGACGAGGGCAAGGTGATGGCCGAGGCCAAGCAGATAGGCTGGCGCGGCTTTTGGGGCGCGGTGATAGGGGTGTTGCTGAGCATGGTCATCCTCAGCACGCTGATGCAGCAGATCCTGCGCCGTCCCCTGCAGCAGCTCAAGCATTCGCTGGCCGAGCTCAACAGCGGCAACGGCGACCTGACCCGCCGCATCGACGAAAGCTCCCGCGACGAATTCGGAGAGGTGGCCAAGGAGCTGAACCGGTTCATCGCCTATCTGCAGCGCTTGATCGGCGACATCCGCCAGATTTCCACCCGCGTCCACCAGGGCGCCGAGCAGAGCGCGGAAGAGGCGCAGCAGAGCAGCGGCGAGGCCAGCCGCCTGCAAAGGGAGCTGGAGCAACTGGTGGCGTCCATCGGCCAGATGGCGGAGGCGTCCGGCGAGATGACCTCCAATGCCGGCGCGGTGGCCGAGGCCGCGCGGCAGGCGCACGAGGAGACCGGCAGCCGGATGGTGTTGGTCACCCAGTCCAGCCAGGCGATACGGCGCTTGGCCGACACCCTGGAACAGACCTCGCTGTCCATGAACGAGCTGGCCGAGTTCAGCAAGAACATCGAATCCATCGTCCGGGTGATCACCGGCGTGGCCGAGCAGACCAATCTGCTGGCGCTGAACGCCGCGATCGAGGCAGCGCGGGCCGGGGAGATGGGACGCGGCTTCGCCGTGGTGGCGGACGAGGTCCGCAAGCTGGCTTCGCAAACCCAGGAGGCGACGCAGGAAATCCGCAGCATGATAGAGCAGCTGCAGCGCGGCGTGAGCGAGGCCAGGGGCCGGATGGACGAAAGCCGCGATTGCGCCAGCAGCACGGTGAAGGACGCCGAGCAGATCAGCGAGATGCTGACGCGCATCCAGGACGTGATTTCCGACATCAACGCCAAGAACAGCGACATCGCCGGCGCGGTGAGCCGGCAAAGCCAGATGACGCGGGAGATCAACGACAGCGCGGGCAGCATCCAGCACATCGGCCAGCGCGTCAGCGACGCGGCGCAAGTGCAGTTGCGGCACTGCAAGGACACCGCCGCCGACGTGGCCGAGCAGGACGAGATGATCGCCCGCTTCCGGCTGGAGTAGCGCCGGGACGGATAGGCTTGGGCGTGAAAAAGCCGGAGCCGCATCGCGGCCCCGGCGTGGCGGATCCAGCGTTTACAGCGGTTGCTGCAACTGCTGCAGGATTTGCGGGTTTTCCAGCGTGGACACGTCCTGGGTGATCTCCTCGCCCTTGGCGATGGAGCGCAGCAGGCGGCGCATGATCTTGCCGGAACGGGTCTTGGGCAGGTTCTCGCCGAAGCGGATGTCGTCCGGCTGGGCGATCTTGCCGATCTCGTGCGCCACCCAGTTTTTCAGCTCGGCCGCCACCTTCTTGGCTTCCTCGCCCTGCGGGCGCGCGCCCTTGAGCACCACGAAGGCCACCACCGCCTCGCCCTTGACCTCGTGCGGCTTGCCGACCACGGCGGCCTCGGCCACCAGCGGGTTGGCCACCAGCGCGGATTCGATCTCCATGGTGCCCAGACGGTGGCCGGACACGTTCAGCACGTCGTCGATGCGGCCCATGATCCAGAAATAGCCGTTCTCGTCGCGGTTGGCGGAATCGCCGGCCAGGTAGTACTGGCCGTTGAACTCTTCCGGGAAATAGGTTTTCTTGAAGCGCTCGGGATCGTTCCAGATGGTGCGCACCAGGCTGGGGAAGGGCTTCTTGATCACCAGGAAGCCGCCGCGACCCGGGTCCACCTGGGCGCCGGACTCGTCGACGATGTCGGCCATGATGCCCGGCAGCGGCAGCGTGCACGAGCCGGGCTTGGTGGCCACCGCGCCCGGCAGCGGCGAGATCTGGATGGAGCCGGTCTCGGTCTGCCACCAGGTGTCGACGATGGGGCAGCGGCCGCCGCCCACGGTTTCGTGGTACCAGATCCAGGCTTCGGGGTTGATCGGCTCGCCCACGGTGCCGAGCAGGCGCAGGCTGGACAGATCGTGCTGCTTGGGCAGGTCCGCGCCCAGCTTGATCAGCGAGCGGATGGCGGTGGGCGCGGTGTAGAAGATGCTGACCTTGTGCTGCTCAATCATGCGCCAGAAGCGCGAGGCGTCCGGATAGGTGGGCACGCCCTCGAAGATCACCTGGGTGGCGCCGTTGGCCAGCGGGCCGTAGCAGATATAGCTGTGGCCGGTGATCCAGCCCACGTCGGCGGTGCACCAGAACACGTCGTTGGGCTTGTAGTCGAACACCCAGCGGAAGCTGTTGGCCGCGCCCAGCAGATAGCCGGCGCTGCTGTGCTGGATGCCCTTGGGCTTGCCGGTGGAGCCGGAGGTGTAGAGGATGAACAGCGGGTCCTCGGCGTTCATCCATTCCGGTTCGCACTGTTCCGGCTGGCCGCTGGTCAACTGGTGCCACCATACGTCGCGGCCCTCGCTCCAGGCCACCTGGTTCTGGGTGCGCTGGTAGGCGACCACGTGCTTGACGCTGTCGCAGCCGTCCATCGCCAGCGCCTCGTCCACGGTGGCCTTCAGCGGCACGCTCTTGCCGCCGCGCAGGCCTTCGTTGGCGGTGATCACCAGCTTGGCGCCGGCGTCCTGGACGCGGTCGCGCACCGCGCCGGCGGAGAAGCCGCCGAACACCACGGAGTGGATGGCGCCGATGCGGGCGCAGGCCTGCATCGCCACGACGGCCTCGATCACCATCGGCATGTAAATCACCACGCGGTCGCCCTTGGCCACGCCCAGGCTCTTCAGGCCGTTGGCGAACTGGCAGACGCGGCGGTGCAGCTCGGCGTAGGTGACGCGGGTGACCGCGCCGTCGTCGGCTTCGAAAATCAGCGCGATGCGGTTGGCGTTGACCGGCAGGTGGCGGTCCAGGCAGTTGTAGGAGACGTTGAGCACGCCGTCGTCGAACCATTTGAAGAACGGCGCCTGGCTGTCGTCCAGCACGCGGGTGAACGGTTTTTTCCAGGTGATCTGATCGCGCGCCAGATCGCCCCAGAACGACAGGTAGTCGGCGTCCGCCTGCTCGCACAGCGTGTGGTACGCCTCGATGCCGGAGATCGCCGCCTTCTGGCGGAAATCGTCGGAAGGCGGAAAGCTGCGGGTTTCCTTGAGGACGGATTCTAGCGTGGACATAAACTTCTCCTGGATTAACTTTGTAGCGTTGCCGCCGCTCCTGGACCGCCGGAGCGGCGCGGTGGGTTGAAAGGCAGGCCGACATCCTCGGCCCGGCCTTATGTCAATGTCAATGCTTGGAGGCGCCGGACGCGCCGATGCCGGTCATCGCGCGCACGAACTGGGCTTCGAACTTGGCTTTCTCCTCGTCGGCCTGGCGCGACTTGTCCAGCACCGAGAACAGCCAGGTGGAGACGAAGGCCAGGGTCATCGAGAAAATGGCCGGATTCTTGTACGGGAACACCGCGTGCTCGTGCTTGAGCACCTCCACCCAGACCGTCGGCCCCAGCACGATCAGCACCACCGCCGACAACAGGCCGATGAAGCCGCCGATCACCGCGCCGCGCGTGGTCAGCCCCTTCCAGAACATGGACAGGAACAGCACCGGGAAGTTGGCGGAGGCGGCGATGGAGAAGGCCAGGCCCACCATGAAGGCGATGTTCTGCTTCTCGAACACCAGGCCCAGCACGATGGCCACCACGCCCAGCACCACGGTGGTGATCTTGGACACGCGGATCTCGTCGGCCTCGTTGGCCTTGCCGTGCTTGATCACGCTGGCGTACAGGTCGTGCGACACCGCGGACGCGCCGGACAGCGCCAGGCCGGCCACCACCGCCAGGATGGTGGCGAAGGCCACCGCGGAGATGAAGCCCAGGAACATGTCGCCGCCGACGGCCTCGGCCAGGTGCACCGCCGCCATATTGTTGCCGCCTATCAGCTGGGTGACGGATTTGCCGTTCTTGACCACGGTTTCCATCATCCCCGGCTGGTTCAGCACCAGCATGATGGCGCCGAAGCCGATGATGAAGGTCAGGATGTAGAAGTAGCCGATGAAGCCGGTGGCAAAGAATACCGATTTGCGCGCTTCCTTGGCGTCGGACACGGTGAAGAAGCGCATCAGGATGTGGGGCAGGCCGGCGGTGCCGAACATCAGCGCCAGGCCCAGCGAGATCGAGTCGATCGGATCGGCCTTGCCCGGCGCCATGATGGCGATGCCCTTGCTGTGCGCGGCCACCGCTTTTTCAAACATGACTTCCGGGCTGAAACCCACGGTGGCCAGCACCATGATGGCCATGAAGGTGGCGCCGGAGAGCAGCAGCACCGCCTTGATGATTTGCACCCAGGTGGTGGCCAGCATGCCGCCGAACAGCACGTAGCACACCATCAGCACGCCCACCATCAGCACCGCCGAGGTGTAGCTCATGCCGAACAGCAGTTGGATCAACTTGCCGGCGCCCACCATCTGCGCGATCAGGTAAATGGCGACCACCACCAGGGTGGAGGTGGCGGCGAAGCTGCGCACCGGAGTCTGGCGCAGCCGGTAGGAGGCGACGTCGGCGAAAGTGTATTTGCCCAGATTGCGCAGGCGCTCGGCCACCAGGAACAGGATCACCGGCCAGCCCACCAGGAAGCCCATCGAGTAGATCAGGCCGTCATAGCCTTTCTCGAACACCATCGCGGAAATGCCGAGGAAAGACGCGGCGGACATGTAGTCGCCGGCGATCGCCAGGCCGTTCTGAAAACCGGTGATGCCGCCGCCGGCCGCGTAGAAATCGCTGGCGGACTTGGTGCGGCGCGCGGCCCAATAGGTGACGCCCAGCGTGAACGCCACGAACAGCAGGAACATGATGATGGCGTGCCAGTTGGTGGCCTGTTGCTTGACATCGCCCTCAATGGCCCCGGCCGCGATGGCCAAGGAGGGCAGTAGAAGGCCGGCGACGCAGGCCAGTTGCAAGACGCGTTGCTTCATTGCTTGGACTCCTCGACGATTTGCTGATTGAGCAGATCGAATTCAGTGTTGGCGCGGCGGACGTAGATGCCGGTCAGCACGAAGGCCGAAACGATGATCAGCACGCCGATGGGGATGCCCACCGTCATGGTGGCGCCCGCGCTGATCGGATGGCCCAGCGTGGCCGGCGAAAACGCCAGCACCAGGATGAAGCCGTAGTAGATGATCAGCATGGCTAGAGTGAGCTGCCAACCCAGTCTGGTTTTCTTGCGCACCAGTTCCTTGAATTTGGGATTGGACTGCACTTTCTTGAGTATGTCCTCGTTCATTGCATCCTCCTTTGTGGTCGCGACTTGAGATGTCGCTGCTGAAAACATAAGGGAGGTGGCGGAGGCGAATCTAATCGCTTTTTTTGATGCGCAAAATTATTCAGACCGATGTTGCAATGCAGAAATTGATTAAAATCAATACGTTGAAATAGAATTTTTGCTCTTAATGCCGGGGCGGACGCTTGTTGGGGCCAGCGCGAAATCGACGTTGCAGCGGGGCGTCGCGGCCGCGGCGGGCCTTGCCGCAAATGCCCGGGAGCGCCGTCGGCGCGGCACAAAGCGCTTGTTATTTAGCCGGCATTGCGCCGAAAATGGACCGCACAAGACAAAATCATCGCCGGCCTGGCCTCGCTCAGGCCGCCGCCTCCGCCGCATCGCGCGGCGGCGCGCAAGCGGGCGCCGGAGACCCGCCGTCATGCCGCCCATGCCTGCCGCGCGCGGCGATCCGGCTCGCCGTCGGGCATCCAAGTCAGGGGAGAACATGGAAATCTATCAGTTGCGCACCTTTGTCACCGTCGCCCAGCAAGGGCACCTGACACAGGCCGCCGAACTGCTGCATCTGTCGCAGCCGGCGGTCACCGCGCAAATCAAGGCGCTGGAAGAAGAAGTGGGCATGCAGCTGTTCGAGCGCAGCGCGGGAGGGGTGTCGCTGACCCGCATCGGCCAGGAGTTGCTGCCGCAGGCGCAGGCGATACTGGGCGCGGCCAGCGGCATCATCAACCATGCGAGGCAATTGAAGGGCCAGTTGTCCGGCAAGGCGCGGGTCGGCGTCACGCTGACGCCGGACACGCTGAAAATCGGACCTTGGGTGGCGGGGCTGGTGGAGCGCTATCCCTTGCTGGACGTTCAGCTGCGCCACGGCGTGACCGTGGATGTGCTGAACCTGGTGCGCAAGAAGGAGCTGGACGCCGGTTTCTACCTGGGCAAGAACCCCTATGTGAACGTCTCCACCATCAAATTGGCGGAGCTGCCGTTCCGCATCGTCGCGCCCGCCGCCTGGGCGCCGCGTTTGGCCGGCGGCGGCCTCAAGGAATTGGGCAAATTGCCGTGGATAGGCATCTCGCAGTTCTCCAGTCTTTCCAAAATCACCGCGGAATTGTGGCGGGAACTCAACATTTCGCCTAAGAAGGTAGCGGAGTGCGATCATCTCGACGCCATCCTTGAGCTGGTGGCCTCCGGAGTGGGCGTGGCGCTGGCGCGGGAAGAGGCGGCGCAGGCCTGGCGCGACGCCGGCAGGTTGACAGTGCTGCCGGATGTGCGCAAATTGGCCGAGTTACAGTTCGTCTACCCGTCGGACCGGGCGGGCGACCCCGTGCTGGAAATCTTGTTGCAAGAACTGCTGCAGGTGTGGCGTTTGCCCGCCGTTGCGGCATAGGAAGCCGTTCAACGCCGCCGAGCCGAGGCGCGCCGGGCTTTGAACAGGCTCTTGGAACCCGCTTGCGATCCGTTGCGCGTCTTTAGCCGGCCGCGCCCCCCCGTTTCGCAAGCGGTCCGCTGGCGGTAGCCGCGCGCTGCGCGGTCCGCCGGGTTTGACCGAGGAGTGGCAATGACCCGTAGTTGGTTGATCGGCGCGATGGAAAGTTACCGCAGCGCGGTGGAGCGCGGCCAGCAGCGCATGCTGGACGCCCAGCAAGAAGCCTGTAGCGTCTGGTGGTCGGCTTTCGCGCCGGCGTATCCGATGTCGCAGTGCGATCTGGAGCGCAGGCTGGACGATACCCTGCTGGTGGGCGCCAATCTGCTGCAAGCTCAGGCCGATACCCAGCGCGACTGGATGTTGCTGACCGAGCGCTGGCTGTCCGAGGTGAACCGCGACGTGCAGGCCCGCTTGGACGCGGCCAGCGACGACGCCCCCTCGCTGCATCCGCTGTGCCACGCCTGGCAGGTGGGCAGCCTGTCCGGCTCCGCCTTGTCCAAGGTGTCCCGCCAGGTGGGGCATTTCGCCGCCACCAGTCTGTCGTCCACGCCGCTGCGCGCCACTTGCGACGCCAGACGGGTGTGGAAGCGCCAAAAAGCCTGATCCCGGCGCCGGGCCCGCCTTCGCCGGCGCCTGGCCTCAGCCTCAAATCCGCAGCAAGGCGTCGCTGTCCTCCGCATCCATGCTGTGCGGCTCGCCCACCAGCAGCGGGTCGGCCGCTCGGGCGACGCGCGCGTCCTTGCCCGGGTAGTCCAGCCGGGACAGGAAGTAGCGGATGCAGTTGAGGCGCGCGCGCTTCTTGTCGTCGGATTTCACCACCGTCCACGGCGCGTCCCCGGTATGGGTGTGGAAGAAGGTCGCTTCCTTGGCCGCGGTGTAATCGTCCCATTTGTCCAGCGACTGTATGTCGATGGGCGACAGTTTCCAGTGCTTCAGCGGGTCGTCGCGGCGCGAGATGAAGCGGCGCAGCTGCTCTTCGCGGCTAACCGAGAACCAGAACTTGAACAGGCGGATGCCGCTGTTGACCAGCATGCGTTCCAGTTGCGGCGTCTGACGCATGAATTCCAGATACTCGTGCGGATGGCAAAAGCCCATCACCCGTTCCACGCCGGCGCGGTTGTACCAGGATCGGTCGAAGAACACGATCTCGCCGGCGGTGGGCAGGTGCTGGATATAGCGCTGGAAATACCATTGGCCGCGTTCCCGGTCCGACGGCTTCTCCAGCGCCACCACGCGCGCGCCGCGCGGGTTCAGGTGTTCCATATAGCGTTTGATGGTGCCGCCCTTGCCGGCGGCGTCGCGGCCTTCGAACAGGATCACGATCTTCTGGCCGCTTTCCTTGACCCAGTTCTGCACTTTCAACAACTCGATCTGCAAGGCCTGCTTTTGCAGCTCGTACTCCGGGCGGCGCATCCGCGTGCGGTAGGGGTAGCTGGCCGGCAGTTCGGCGCTGACGCTGTCCTCGGCGCTGCCTTGCGGCGCGGCGGCCACTTGCAAGGCCACCGGCTGCCGGCTGACGGTTTCGATGGCTTGCACCGATTCCTGGTGCGCGCGCTCCACATTGTTGCGGCGGTGGGCGGCGGTTCGGCGCGGCGGCTGAACGGCCGGCGGCTGGGCGTCGGCGGCGGCCTCCGCGGGCTGGGGGGCTTGGGGCGGGGTTTTGTCTTGTGTCATGCAAGCTCCTTTGCGAGGGGTAAAACCATGCTACTCCCATGGAAAACGGGTGTCGATGCGCGCGGCTTGGCGCGGGCCGGAACAGCGTTGGAGTCCAAAATGGGGGTTTTGTCACAAGACAAAGCTTTTCATGCCGATTTCATGCATATTCATGCCATTGCGCTTTGACTACGGGAGCGGGCCATGTGGGCGGTGGAGTTGAACGGGGTGTCCAAGAGTTACTGGATGGAGCAGGTGCGGGTGCCGGCGCTGGCCGAGGTCAGCCTCAAGATCGCCGCGGCGCGCTTCACCGTGCTGTCCGGCCAGTCCGGCAGCGGCAAGACCACGCTGCTTAACCTGATCGGCGGCATCGACCGCGCCGACGCGGGGGAGATCGCGGTGGCGGGGCAGGCGCTGAACCGTTTGAGCGACGACGCGCTCAGCGATTTCCGCGCGCGCCACATCGGCTTCATCTTCCAGAATTTCAATCTGATGCCGGTGCTGTCGGCGTTCGAGAACGTCGAATATCCGCTGCAGTTGCAGGGCGTGCCGGCGCGGCTGCGGCGCGAGCGCGCGCTGGAGATGCTGGCGGCGGTGGGTTTGGCGGACAAGGCGACGCACCGCCCCGGCCAGTTGTCCGGCGGCCAGCGCCAGCGGGTGGCGATCGCGCGCGCGCTGGTGCACGAGCCGGCCCTGGTGCTGGCCGACGAGCCCACCGCCAATCTGGACAGCCATACCGGGGCGTCCATCCTGGCCTTGTTGCGCCAGCTGCAGCGCGAACGCCGGGTGGCGGTGGTGTTTTCCTCGCACGACCCGCAGGTGATCGCGGCGGCGGACGAGCGCTACCTGGTCAGCGACGGCCGGGTCGGCGCGCTGAACCCCGAGGAGGCCTGGGCGTGAACACCTTGAAACTGGCCTGGCGCAATCTGCTGCGCAATCGCCGCCGCACCTTGGCGACCTTGTCCACCATGATCATAGGCCTGGTGGCGGTACTGCTGTTCGGCGGCTACAACCGCACCGTGCAATACGGGCTGCAAACCGGCATGGTGCGCGCCGGCGGCCATCTGCAGGTGCAGCACCGCGATTACTTCCTGTACGGCAGCGGCAATCCCGCCGCTTACGGCATCCGCGATTACCGCGCGGTGATGCGGCTGATCGAGAACGACCCGGTGCTGCGGCCGATGCTGACCGTAGTGACGCCCACGCTGAGCCTGGGCGGCATCGCCGGCCATTATTCGGCCGGGGCCTCGCGCACGGTGATCGCGCGCGGCAGCGAGGTGGACGCGCAGAACCGGCTGCGGCGTTGGGACGACTACAGCTTCAACGACAAGCGCAAGCCGGTGGCGCTGACCGGCACCGCGCCGAACGCGGCGGTGATAGGCACCGGGGTGGCGCGGGTGCTGCAGCTGTGCGCGGCGTTCAAGCTCAAGGACTGCGCGCCGCCGCCGGCTCCGCCCGGCGGCGAGGATTTGCCGGCCGATCTGGCGGCCTTGTCCGCGGCGGCGCCGCCCGCCGGCGGCCGCGACGATCAGATCGAACTACTGGCCGCCACCGCCGCCGGCGCGCCCAATGTGGCCCGGCTGCAGGTGGCCAAGGTGGAGAGCCAGGGCATCAAGGAATTGGACGATATGTACGTCGGCCTGCATCTGCGCCAGGCGCAGCAGCTGGTGTACGGCCAGGGCGAGCCGATGGCCACCGCCATCGTGCTGCAGCTGAGGCACACCTCGCAGATTCCGGCGGCCGAGGCGCGTTTGCGCAAGCTGTTCGCCACCAGCTTGCGCGGCCAGCCGCTGGCGGCGCACGACTTCGCCACCCTGCAGCCGCAATACGGCCAGATCACCGGCATGTTCGGCACCATTTTCGGCTTTCTGGCGGTGCTGATCGCCTGCGTGGCGCTGTTCACCATCGGCAACACCATGAATATGGTGGTGCTGGAGCGCACGGTGGAGATCGGCACGCTGCGGGCGATGGGGCTGCGCCGCCGCGGCATCCAGCGCCTGTTCCTGTGCGAAGGCTGGCTGTTGGGCCTGGGCGGCGGCGCGCTGGGCATCGCGCTGGCGCTGCTGGCCGCCTGGCTGATCAACCACGCTGGCCTGACCTGGCTGCCGCCGGGCCAGGTGGACCCCAGCCCCATCCTGGTGCGGGTATGGGGAGAGTGGCGGATGATGGCGGTGACCGCCGGCGGCCTGATGGCGATGGCGCTGCTGTCGTCGTGGTGGCCGGCGCGGCGGGCGGCCGCGGCCAATATCGTGGAGGCTTTGCGTCATGCGTGAAACGCTTGGAACATCGACGGGCATGAGGACGAAACGCTGGGCCGCGCTGGGCGCGGCGCTGTGGGCGGCAACCGCGCTGGCGGCGCCGGACGCGCAGACCATCCTGGCCAACAGCGACGCGGTGCGCAATCCCGAGCGCTCCTTCGGCCTAGTGGTGTCGCTGGTCAGCTACAAGGACGGCAAGCAGAACGAGGCCAGCGCGCTGGCGGTGTATTCGCGGGCGGACGCCGGCAGCGGGCAGTTCCGCAGCCTGCTGCGCTTCATCCAGCCCAAGCGCGACGCCGGCAAGCTGATGCTCAAGAGCGGCAACGATCTGTGGTTTTTCGACCCGGCGAGCAAGGCCAGCGTGCCGATTTCACCGCAACAGCGGCTGCTGGGCCAGGCGGCCAACGGCGACGTGGTCACCGTCAACCTGGCGCTGGACTACCGGGCGGCGCTGGCCGGCGAGGAGACGATACAGGACGGCGACCGCCAGCCCCGGCCGTGCTACAAGCTGCGGCTCACCGCGCGCAATTCCGGCGTCACCTACCACGCGATCGATCTGTGGGTGGACCGCGACGACTACCGCAGCCGCAAGGCGCAGTTCTACGCCGAGAGCGGCAGCCTGCTGAAGACCGCCTATTACCGCGCTTACCAGCCGGTGCTGGGGCGCGAGCGCCCGACCGAGACCGTGATCATAGACGGCCTCAATCCGCGCTGGATCACCGTGTTGCGCAACAGCCAGTTCGCCTGGCGCGAGGTGCCGGAGGCCTGGCTGCAGCGCGACTATCTGCCGCGCTTCCGGGCCGAATGACGATGCGGGGCCTGGCGCTTGGCCTGGCGTTGGCGAGCGCCCTTGTCCAAGGCGCCGACGCGCCGCCGGACGAGGAGGCGCTGCGGCTGGCCGATCAAACCCGGATGGAGGAGGCGGCGCCGCGCGATCTCAAGCTTCAGCTGGAGGCGGCCGCCTTGTCGCCGCGGCCGGGCGAGGACGGCCAGCGGCTGTCCTTGGACCTGCGCTGGGACGGGCGGCTGAGCCCGGCCTGGCGCGGGGTGCTGGCCAACCGGCTGGACTGGCGCTTCGCCGGTTCGCCGCAGCGGGACCGCGGCGTCAATACCCTGAAGGAGGCCTATCTGAGCCGCGAGTTCGGCGTCGACTCGATGCTGGACCTCGGGCGCGTCAATACCCGCTACGGCGTGGCCGTCGGCTACAACCCCACCGATTTTCTCGGCGCCGGCACCGTGCGTTCGGTGGTGTCCGCGGACCCGGACAGCCTGCGCCAGAACCGCCTCGGCAACGCCATGCTGCGCTGGCAGAAACTATGGGACCGCGGCTCGCTGACCGCGATCTGGTCGCCCAAGCTGGGCGCGGGGCCGAACCCGGACGGCGCCAGCCTGGACTGGGGCGCCAGCAATCCCCGGCAGCGGCTGCTGCTGGCCGCCAGCTATCGCTTCGCCGAAAACCTCAATCCGCAATGGCTGCTGCTGCAAGAGCAGGGCCGCTCGCCGCAGTTGGGCTTCAATCTGTCGCGCGTGCTCGGCGACGCCACCGTGGCCTATCTGGAATGGGCCGGCGGCCGGCAGCGCAGCGCCTGGCGGCAAAGCCTGGGGCAGCCGGACTCGGCCTGGCGCAACCGGCTGGCCGGCGGCCTGACCTGGACCGGCGCCAACAAGCTGAGCCTGACGCTGGAAGCGCAACAAGACGGCGCGGCGCCGGATCGCGACGACTGGCGCGCGCTGCGCGCGCAGCCGGCGCTCTACGGCGCCTACCGGGCGGGAGTCGGCGCCGGCGGCGGCCTGCCCACCCGGCGCGCCGCCTTGCTGCGCGCGCATTGGCAGGACGCGCTGGCGGACGATCTGGACCTGACCGCGATGCGCGGCTTCGACCTGGTGGACCACAGCGGCATGAACTGGGCGGAGGCCCGCTATCACCTGGGCCCGGTGGACCTGGCCTTGCAGTGGCAGCGTTTCGACGGCGCGCCGGACAGCCGTTACGGCGCCAGCCCGGCGCGGCGGGTCTGGCAATTGCTGTTCGACTATTTTTACTGAAGCGGCAATGCGCGGCGGCGGCCGCGGCGCGGAACGCATGGCGAGCGGCGGAGAAAGCAACCATAGTGATGAGTGGGGCGGCGCGGCGCCGCCTGGCGTCTAGACTATCCTGACTGACGGGGGACAGGCATGGGCATGAACACGGTGGCCGCTTTGCAAACGTATCTGCGTTCCTGGAACGCGGCGGGCTGCCTGCACGGCGTGGCCGCCGTCGGCCTGGCCGACGGCGAGCGGGCGGCGGTGGCCGGCGGCATGGCCGATCCGGGCCTGGGCGTGGCCAACGAGCAGGACACGGTGTTCCGCATCGGTTCGCTGAGCAAGAGCTTCACCGCCGCCGCGCTGTTGCAGCAGGTGGCCCAGGGGCGGCTGGAGCTGAGCGACAGCCTGGAGCGCTTCTTCCCCGATTTTCCCAACGCGGCGGGCATCAGCCTGCATCAATTGCTGAATCACAGCGCCGGCACCGCCAACTTCACCAGCGCGGCCGAGTATTGGCCGACGCGGATGCGGCTGGCGCACCGGCCGCAGGAGCTGCTGGACTGGGCGCACGCGCTGCCGCCGGCCTGCCCGCCCGGCGTCGCCCACGCTTACAGCAATACCGGCTATCTGTTGCTGGCGGCCATTGTGGAGCGGGTGGCGGATCAGGATTTCGCCAGTTATCGGCAGCAATACCTGTTTCGGCCGCTGGGCCTGGAACGCACCTACGTCGACGACGGCCGCGCCATCCTGCCGCATGCGGCGCGCGGCCTGCATCCGGGCGCGCCGTGGCGCTACGCGGAGCCTATGGACATGTCGGTGGCCTGGGGCGTTTACGATCTGGCCTCCAGCGCCGGCGATCTGTGCCGCTGGCTGGAGGCGCTGCAGCGGGGAGAGGCGCTGCCTGCCAAGCTGGCAGCGCTGATGCTGGACGTGAGCGCCCTAGAGTACGCCTACGGGTTTTACGGCGAGGACTGGACGCTGGCCGGCCGCCGGCAGCGGCTGGCCCAGCATTTCGGCGACGTCAACGGCTTCTTCGCCTTCATGAGCGTCTTGCCCGGCGGCGGCGGCGTGGTGGTGCTGGCCAACGCCTTCGGCTCGCCGGTGGAGAGGCTGGGGCGGGATCTGGCGCGCATCGCCAGCGGCGAGTCCTTGGAAGCCCTGCCTGCGCTGGGACGGCAGCAGCCGGACGAGCAAATGTTCCCGCCGGGGCGTTATGAGAGCGGGGACGGAGCCTGGCTGGAACTGTTTTACAACGAGCACGGCTGCTATGCGCGCAGCCCGCGCCGTTACGGCGTGCCCATCGCCTATCCGCTGACCGTGGCGGCGCAGGCGCCGCAACTGGCGCGCGCCGCGGTGCTGCCGGAAACCCTGCTGGCCGAAGGAGGGATGCTGCAATGGTGCGACGCGGAGGGGGAAAGCAGGCGTTTGCGGCGGCAGTAGGCGGTTTGTCCGGCGGAATGGCGTGGTCTATCGTGAGAACAGACAAAACCAAGCCAGCTTTCGAGTCGAGGCCGAGAATTGACGGATTGTAAACAAGGGGCGCGGGGCTGGCGTTTCCAGGCCTTCCTCGCCGCCGTTCCATGGCGCGAGTGCGGGGTGGGGCTCTTGGTGCCCTTGCTGGCCATGTCCGCGCAATGGCTGCTGTGGGACTGGGTCCGCCCTTACGCCTGGTTCCTGTTTTATCCCGCCGTCTTCATCGCCGCCGCGCTGGGCGGGCTGGCCGGCGGCCTGGTCGCCACCGCCGTGTCGGTGCCGCTGGTCTGGTATCTGTTCATCCCCCCGCAATGGAGTTTCGCCATAGCCCGGCCGCAGGACGCCGTCTCCATCGTCCTGTTCGCCTTGTGCGGTCTGATTTTGAGCCTGTTCAGCCAACGCCTGATCAACCGCCGCTCGCGTTGGGCCGAGGACGAGCTGACGCGCCAGCAGGCCTTGTTGCGCGCGATCATCGACAACTCCACCGCGGTGATCTTCGTCAAGGACGTGGACGGCCGCTATCTGCTGGTCAATCAACGTTATCCGGATTTATTCCATATCAGCGCGGAGGCCATGCGCGGCCTGCGCGACGAGGACCTGTTCCCGCCCGAGGTGGTGGCCAATTTGCGTTGCGCCGATATGGAGGTGCTGAACAGCGGCCAGGCGCGCGAATACGAGGAAACCGTGCCGCAGGACGACGGCCCGCACACTTATCTGGTGTACAAGTTTCCCTTGCGCGACGCGACGGGGAGCGTCTACGCGGTGTGCGGCATCGCTTCCGACATCAGCGCGCGCAAGCGCGCCGAAGCGGAGCAGAGGCAGCGCGAGGAGCTGCTGCAGGAAATGAGCGCCATCGCTCGGGTGGGCGGGTGGTGGTTCGATCCGGCCAGCGGCCGCGGCGGCTGCACGTCCGAAGTGGCGCGCATCCACGGCCTGCCGGACGACGCGCCGGTGAACGTGGGCGGGGATTCCAGCTTTTACCGCGGCGAAGACCGGCGGCGCATCGAAGAGGCCATGCGCCGGGCGCGGGAGGAAGCCGAGCCCTACGATCTGGAACTGAGCCTGTTCAGCGCCGGCGGCCGGCGCAAATGGGTGCGCGTGTCCGGCAGGCCGGTGCTGGCCGGGGCCGAGGTGCTGTCGGTGCGCGGCGCGATGCAGGACATCTCCGACCGCAAGGCGATGGAGAACGCCCTGCTGGAGAGCGAGGAAAGGCTGACGCTGTTCATCGAGCACGCGCCGGCGGCGCTGGCGATGTTCGATGGCGACATGCGCTATCTGGCCGCCAGCCGGCGTTGGCTGGAAGATTACGGCCTGGATGGCCAGATCATCGGCCGGTCTCACTACGAGGTGTTTCCGGAAATTTCGGCCGCCTGGCGGGAGGTGCATCGGCGGGCGCTCGCCGGGGAGGTGATACGCGCGGAGGAAGACCGCTTTCTGCGCCAGGACGGCGCGGCGCAGTGGCTGTGCTGGGAAGCGCGGCCATGGCATGCGCGCGACGGCTTCATCGGCGGCATCGTGATCTTCACCGAGGACATCACCGTCCGCAAATCGATGGAGGAAGAGCGCCACCGGCTGGCGGAGGCCCTGGACCAGTCGGCGCAACCGGTGGTGATGACCGACGCGGCCAAGAGCATCCTCTACGCCAACGCCGCCTTCGGCGAGCTGATGGGGTATTCGATGAACGAGCTGTTGGGCTCGTCCATCTCCCGTTTCATCCCGGACGATCCGGTCAAACGAGCGGAGCGGGCGGCGCTGGAGCGGCAGGTGGTGGAGCAAGGGCGCTGGAGCGGCGAACTGGCCCGCGTCGCCAGCAACGGCGAAATCATCCCGGTCTACGCCTCCGTCACCGCCATGCACGATCTGTCCGGGGCCTTCTGCGGCTTCTTCGGCACGTACAACGATTTGCGGCCGCTGCGCGAAAAAACCCAGGCGCTGGCCAGCGCCGAGGCGCGCTACCGCAGCGTGCTGGACCACGCCGCCGACGCGGTGTTGGTGGCGGACGCGGAAGGGCGCTATCAGTACGCCAATCTGCAGGCCCGCCAGCTGCTGGGCTACGAGGAGCCGGAAATCCTGGCGATGCGGGTGGGCGACTTCAGCGCCGACTCCGCGGCGGAGGACGCGCAGGCGCTGTTCCGGCGGCTGCTGTCCAATGAGCAATTGAGCGCCGAGATGCTGGTGCGCCGCAAGGACGGCGCCGAGGTGCCGGTGGAACTGAACGCGATCCGGCTGCCGGACGGCGGCGTCTACGGCGCTTTCCGCGACATCACCCTGAGGCGGCAGGCGGCGGAGCGGATACGCCAGCTGTCGATGGCGGTGGAGCAGAGCCCGGAGAGCGTGGTCATCACCGATCTGGACACGCGGATCGAATACGTCAACGAAGCCTTTGTCCGCAATACCGGCTACAGCCGGGAAGAGGTGATGGGGCAGACGCCCAATCTGCTCAAGTCCGGCCTGACCCCGGCGGAAACCTACGCCGAGCTTTGGGACGCGCTGCAAGCCGGCAAGGCGTGGAAGGGCGAGCTGTTCAACCGGCGCAAGGACGGCAGCGACTACGTCGACTTCGCCCATATTTCGCCTATCCGCCAGCCGGACGGCAAGATCAGCCACTATCTGTCCCTGCAGGAGGACATCAGCGAGAAAAAGCGCCTGGGCCTGGAACTGGACCAGCACCGCCATCACCTGGAGGAACTGGTGGCGGTGCGCACCGCCGAGGTGAGCGCCACCAGCGCCAAGCTGCAAACCACCCAGTTCGCCATGGACAGCGTGGGCATAGGCATACACTGGGTGGACGCCGCCAGCGGGCGGCTGATCTACGTCAACCGCTACGCGGCGCAGCTGCTGGACTACGGCGTGGAGGAGATGCTGCGCCTGAACGTGTCCGACATCGTGCCCGACACCACGCCCGAGGTTTACGCGCGCACCGTGGAGCGGCTGCGGCGGCAAAGCCGGGCGCAGTTCGAAACCCAGCAACGGACCCGGGACGGCCGGCTGGTGGCGGTGGAAATGATTTTGTATTACTTGCCGGACCAGCCCGGGGACTCGGACAAGATCATCGGCTTCGTCACCGACATCACCCGGCGCAAGGAAACCGAGCAGGCCCTGGTGCGCGCCAAGGAGGACGCGGAGGCGGCCAATCTGGCCAAGAGCGCCTTCGTCGCCAATATGAGCCATGAAATCCGCACGCCCTTGAACGCCATCATCGGTTTCACCCATTTGCTGATGCGCACCCAGCCGCGGCCGGAGCAGCAGGCCAAGCTGGAAAAGGTGCTGGCGGCCAGCGGCCATCTGCTCACCATCATCAACGACATCCTGGACCTGTCCAAGATCGAGGCCGGCAAGCTGTCGCTGGAGCGGACCGATTTCTCGATCGGCGCGCTGTTCGAGCATGTGGGTTCGCTGATCGACGAACCGGCCCAGGCCAAGGGCTTGCGCGTGGAGATCGATTACGCCGGCGTGCCGCCCTGCCTGCGCGGCGACCCCACCCGGTTGCGCCAGGCCTTGCTCAACTACGCCGGCAACGCGGTCAAGTTCACCGAGCAGGGGACGGTGACCCTGAGCGCCCGGCTGTTGCGCAGCGAGGGCGAGCGCCTGCTGCTGCGCTTCGAGGTGTGCGACACCGGCATCGGCATTCCCGCCGACAAGCTGGCCGGCCTGTTCCAGGCCTTTCAGCAGGCGGACGACTCCACCACCCGCAAATACGGCGGCACCGGCCTGGGGCTGGCGATCACCCAGCGCCTGGCCGCGCTGATGGGCGGCGAGGTGGGCGTGGCCAGCCGGGAAGGGAGCGGCAGTACGTTTTGGCTGACCGCCTGGCTGACGCGGGGGGAGAGCGTCGCCGCCGAGCCGGCCGGCGCGGCGCCGGACGAGGTCGAAGCCGAATTGCTGCAGCGCGCCGACGCGCGCGTGCTGGTGGTGGAGGACGACGTGATCAATCAGGAAGTGGCGCTCTGGCTGCTGGGCAGCGTCGGCCTGAGGGCCGAACTGGCGAGAAACGGCCGCGAGGCCGTGGAGTGCGCGGCGGCGGGACGCTACGACCTGGTGCTGATGGACGTGCAGATGCCGGAGCTGGACGGCCTGGAGGCGACGCGCCGGATCCGGGCCCTGCCGGGCTGGGAGCGGACTCCTATCCTGGGCATGACCGCCAACGCCTTCGACGAAGATCGCCAGCGTTGTCTGGAGGCCGGCATGAACGATTTCGTGGCCAAGCCGGTGGACCCGGAGCAGCTGTTCGGCTTGCTGCTGAAATGGCTGTCGTCGGGGGGCGGGTCCGGGAGGGCCCGCGCCGAGGCGGCGCCGGACGGCGGGCGGCGCGCGTTGTTGATGAGCTTGCCCGGCGTGGACCTGGAAGCCGGCCTGCGCACCGTCGGCGACGATCTGGAGCGTTTTGAGCGCTTGCTGCGCAAATTCGCGGGCATCCATCGCGACGACGTGGCCAGGCTGGAGAGCCTGGCGCGCGCCGATGCGGGCGAAGAGGCGTGCCGCCTCGCCCATTCGCTGAAAGGGGCCGCCGCGTCCTTGGGCCTGGTCCGCGTCCAGGCCGAGGCCGCCGAACTGGAAACGGCCTTGAGGCAGGGGCTGCCCGGGGACGCGATGCCGGCGCGCGCCGAGACGCTGGGCCGGGAACTGGCGGCCCTGTGCGCGGCGCTGGACGCGCTGCCGGAGGCGGAGAGCCGGAGCGGGCCGCCGCCGCTGGAGGCGGCCTCGCGCGCGCAGCTGCAGGAATTGGAGAGCTTGCTGGCGGCGGACGATCCCCGCGCCGAACAGCAATTCCTGTCCCTGCTGCCGGCCTTGCGCGCCCAGCTGGACGCCGCCGAACTGGCCGAACTGGAGCGGCGGATCGAGGCTTTCGATTTCCCCGCCGCGCTCGCGCAGCTGCGCAAGCTGAGCGTCCGGCACGGCCTGGCGCGGGAGCCGCGATGAACGCCCCGCGCGTCGGCGAACGGGTGATCCTGGTGGTGGACGACAGCCCCGACGTGTTGCGGGTGCTGGGGGAGCTGCTGACGCCGCTGTACCGGGTGCGCGTCGCCACCTCGGGCCGGCGCGCGCTGCGCATGGCGGCGCAGTCGCCGGCGCCGGATTTGATCCTGCTGGACGTGATGATGCCGGAGCAGGACGGCTATATGGTGTTGAGCCTGTTGCGGAGCCGCCCGGCTTGCCGCGACATTCCGGTGATCTTCCTCACCGCCCTGGACGCGCCTGGCGACGAGGAAAGAGGCCTGGAACTGGGCGCGGTCGACTACATCGCCAAGCCGGTGCGGCCGGCGGTGGTGCTGGCGCGGGTGCAGACCCAACTGGAACTGAAGGCGGCGCGCGACGCGCTGCGCGACCGCAACGCGCGGCTGGAGGCCGAAGTGGCGCGGCGCGCGGCGGAAAACGAACTGATTTTGAACTCGGCGGCGGAGGGCATCTTCGGCGTCGGCGTCGACGGCGCGATCAATTTCATCAACCCCGCCGCCGCCGCGATGCTGGGCTACCGCCCGGAGGAATTGCTGGGGAAAAGCGCCAGCCTCTGCCTGTTCCGCGGCGACGGCGACGGCCCGGGCGCCGTCATGCCGCCGCCGGGCGGCGAAGCGCGTGACCGGGAAGGGGCTTTCCGCCGCAAGGACGGCGACGCGCTGCCGGTGGCCTTCTCCGCGGTGCCGATGTGCAACGCCGGTTTGCAGCTGGGGGCGGTGGTGAGCTTCACCGACATCCGGGAGCGGCAGCGCTACATCTGGCAACTGGAGCGGCAGTCCAATTTCGACGACCTGACCGGGCTGCCCAACCGCAATCTGCTGCGCGACCGGCTGGACCACGCGCTGCACCACTGCCGGCGCGAGGCGGCGGCGCTGGAAGTGGTGGCCCTCAATCTGAACCGCTTCAAAAGCATCAACGACACCCTGGGGCGCGAGGCCGGCGACGAATTGCTGCGGGGGCTGGCGCAGCGGCTGAGCGAGGGCGTGGCGGACGCGGACACCCTGGCGCGGCTGGGCGGCGACGAGTTCATCCTGTTCGGCCGCGGCGAGATGGTCGGCGCCGGCCTGGCCCAGGCGGTGCTCAAGCTGCTGGCCGAGCCGTTCGAGCAGGCCGGGCGCGAAATCTTCCTGTCCTGCAGCATAGGCGTCGCGGTTTACCCCAAGGACGGCGAGAACGGCGACGGCCTGCTGCGCAACGCGCTGGCGGCGGTCTACCAGGCCAAGGGGGTGGGCGGCTGGGGCTTCCGCTACTACGCGGCGGAAATGAACGCGCGCTCGATGGAGTTGCTGGAGCTGGAGAACGATTTGCGCCGCGCGCTGGAGCGCGACGAGCTGGAGCTGCACTACCAGCCGCAACTGCGGCTGGCGGACGGCGCCCTGTTCGGCTGCGAGGCTTTGGCGCGTTGGCGGCATCCGCGCCGCGGCCTGTTGCCGCCCGCGGACTTCATCCCCTTGGCGGAAGCCTGCGGCCTGATCGTGCCCCTGGGCGAGTGGGTGCTGCGCGCCGCCTGCTCTCAGGCGCGCCGTTGGCAGGACGAGGGCCTGCAGCCGGTGGTGGTGGCGGTGAACGTGTCCGCGCATCAATTCGCCGCTCAGGACATGGTGGAGCTGACGCGCCGGGTGCTCGGCGAGACCGGCCTGGCGCCGCGCTGGCTGGAACTGGAGCTGACCGAAAGCGTGATGATGAGCGATGTGGAAGCCCTGGTCCTCGCCGCGCGGCAACTGCGGGAACTGGGCGTCGCGCTGGCCATGGACGACTTCGGCACCGGTTTTTCCTCGCTCAGCTTCCTCAAGCGCCTGGCGCTGGACCGGCTGAAGATAGACCAGTCCTTCGTGCGGGACCTGGATTGGGACCCGGACAGCGTGTCCATCGCCTCGGCCATCATCGCGCTGGCGCGCAGCCTGAAGCTGGCGGTGATCGCCGAAGGCGTGGAAACCGAGAGCCAGCTGGCTTTGCTGCGCGAATGCGGCTGCGAAGAGATACAGGGTTTTCTTTTCCAGCGGCCGCTGCAGGCGGACGCGTTCGCCCGCTTGCTGAGCGAGGGCTGGCCGCGGTTTTGAGCCGCCGGCGCGGGGCCGGCGGCGTTGCCGGCAATGGCATAAACGCGCCGGATTCTCGGCTTTAAATGCAACTTGACGCAGTTTATTGGGTCAATTCATTCATGAAGGCATCATTTTTTCCGATGGCCGGCGCCGCTGCGCCGAAGACGCGGAAGGTTTTCCAATGAACATCCCCTTAGGCATTATCGAAGGCTTTTACGGCAAGCCCTGGACCTGGGCGCAGCGGGAGTTGCTGTCCACCACGCTGGCGGCGCACGGCTACCGTTTCTACCTGTACGCGCCGAAAGCGGACGCGTATTTGCGCCGCCAGTGGCAGCTGGACTACCCGGCTGAGCTGGAGGAGAGGCTGGCGGCCTTCGCCGGCCATTGCCGGCGGCTGGAGGTCGGTTTCGGCATGGGCCTGAGCCCGTACGAGGCGTATCTGGACTTCAACGACGAGGCCCGCCGGGCGCTGGCGCGCAAGCTGGAACAGCTGCAGCGCATCGGCGTCAGCCAGCTGGCCATCCTGTTCGACGACATGCGCGGCGATCTGCCCGATCTGGCGGAGCGCCAGGCGGAGATCGTCGCCTGGGTGCGTCAGCGCTGCGCGGTGGAGCAGCTGCTGGTCTGTCCCAGCTACTATTCCAGCGACCCGGTGCTGGACCGGGTGTTCGGTCAGCGCCCGGTCGGCTATCTGCAGCAACTGGGCCAATGGCTGGCGCCGGACATCGACATTTTCTGGACCGGCGAGGAGGTGTGCTCGCGCGAAATCTCGCCCGGACACCTGTTGCAAGTGGGCAAATGGCTGGGGCGCAAGCCGGTGCTGTGGGACAACTACCCGGTGAACGACGGCCCGCGGATGTCGCAATACCTGCATCTGCGCGGCTTCACCGGCCGGTCCGCGGCCAACGCCGAGCTGCTGGCGGCGCACGGCATCAATCCGGCGCAGCAAGCGGCGCTCAGCCTGATTCCGGCGCTGACGCTGGCGGACAGCTACCGGCTGGGGCCGCGCTATCAATACGGCGCCTCGATGCGCCGCGCCGCCCAGGTGGTGGCCGGCGAGGAACTGGCCGACATGCTGTGGCGGGATCTGCTGACCTTGCAGGACGTGGGTCTGGACCAATTGGGCGAGCGCGCCGCCGAGCTGCGCGAGCGCTACGCGGCGCTGGACCACGCCTGCGCGCGCGAAGTCGTGGCTTGGCTGGACGGCGAGTATCGGATCAGCGAGCTCGAGGTGCAGACTCAGTAGCGCGGGCTACGTGGCGTTACACGCTTTTACATCTGACTCACAGACGGGGACGGACCGGGACGCCTAGGATGAGCAGCAAGGAAACACCAAGCCCGGCGTCGCGGCAGCACTGAGCAGACGGACGCCATCCTGACCCGACTGGAGAATGTCACCATGAAAAAACTGAGCCTGATCGTACTGTCCGCCGCTTTCGCCCTGAGCTCCGCCGCCGGCTTCGCCGCCGAAGCCGCCAAGCCGGCTTCCGCACCGGCCGCCAAGACCGCGCCCGCGGCCAAGAAAGTGCAGCACAAGGCGGTGAAGAAGCACGCCTCTGGCGCGGCGCAGAAAGCCCAGGCCGCCAAGGCCGAAGCCTCCGCCCCGGCCAAGGCCGCCAAGAAGCCGGCGCAGCATAAAAAGCATGCGGTGAAGAAGGCCCACAAGCCGGCGGCATCGGCTCCGGCCCAGAAAGCCCAGGCCGCCAAGGCGGAAGCTTCCGCTCCGGCCAAGGCCGCCAAGAAGCCGGCGCAGCACAAGAAGCACGCCGCCAAGAAAACCCACAAGAAAGCCGCGGCTTCCGCAGCTAAATAAACCGGAAACCGTTAAACCAAAAGGCCTACACTAGGCATAGACAGCCGGATCACGGTCCGGCTGCATAAAGAGGCCGCGCTGAGCGCGGCCCGAACGGGGACGAGGGGAGGCTGAGGCCTCCCTTTTTTTGCGTCCGCGCAAGCGCCGACAACACCGCGCGGCGTCCCTGAGCCAAGGCGCGCCGACGCCGGATCAGGGATTGGCTTGGCGGTTTTTAGAGAGGCCGTCGCGCTTGCCGCGCCTCCAGCCATGCGCGCAGGGTGCGCGCGTCATGCAGCTGGTGTTGGTTGTCCAGGTGACGGTAGACCTGGACCCGGCGAGCCCCCAGCCACAGCATATGCTCCAAATAATTGAAGAAGCCCATCCAGTGGCCGCGCTGGCTGCGGTCGTCGAAATCGATGTCGCGGGCGACGCGGCTGAGCAGGCCGGTGCCGACGTATTCCGGATTGTCCTTCAACCATTGCAGCAAATGGGCGGCGCATTCGCGGCCGTAAGCGCAGGCGAGAGCGTAGTTTTCGGCGGCGGCGGGCATTTGCCAGTAGTGGGGGTGGTTGCGGGAGGGCAGGTAGCGGACGAAGGGGAGCCGGGTTTCCTGCTGTTCGCGGGCGGCCAGCTTGTAGCGGCGGCGGGGAGGTAGGATGTAAGACATGGCGTTTCTCCTGCTGTGACACAAGATAAACCGCCTGCCGGGGAAGGCTGAGGTATTAGGCAGGCGCGTGGCAGGATTGGCGTACCGGACTTAACTATCAAACCGGCGAGTGCATGGCACTCCCCCACCACGCACCTGCCAAGAGTGCGTAGGCATAGAAAAACTGCTTGCGCAGTGTTCCGTGCAAGCAAGTCGATAGTTAAGTAACGGGACGCCAATCCCGTGTGCCGCTTGTTTGGGCGGCAACGGGGAGATTGTTGCCGAGAGCGGGGACGGGGTCAAGGCGGCGCAGCGGGTTGGGCTAGCGTTTCTTTGCCGGGGAGATCGTGAGCGGGTCTTAGCTGGTCGCCGGCGTGGCGGCGGGCTCTTGGGCGACATTGAGCAGCGGGGCGTAGGGGTCCGGCCGCTCGCGCCAGAAGCGGCGCTCCAGCTCCGCCGCCGGCAGCGGCTTGCTGAACAGATAGCCTTGCAGGGTGTCGCAGAACATATAGGTCAGCGCGGTGGCCTGCTCGTCGGTTTCCACGCCCTCGGCCACCACCCTGAGCTGCAGCGAATGGGCCAGCGCGATGATGGCGCCGGTCAGCGTCATCGCGTCCTGGTCGTTCAGCATCGCGCGCACGAAGGACTGGTCGATCTTCAGCTCCTGGGTGGGCAGCTTGGCCAGGTAGGACAGCGAGGAATAGCCGGTGCCGAAGTCGTCGATGGAAATGCCCACCTGCATGTCGCGGATGCGGCGCAGGGTTTCGCCGCAGGTGTCCAGATTGTCCAGCACCACGGTTTCGGTGATTTCGATGTCTATGCCCGGCACGGCGGCGCCTTCGCTCAAGGCCTGCCGCAGCTGTTCGGAGAAATCGGCCTGGCGCAGTTGCAGCGGGGAGACGTTGACCGCGATGCGCGGCGCCGGATAGCCGGCCTCCAGCCAGCGCAGATGGTCGCGCGCGGCCTGTCGCAGCGCCCAGACGCCCACCTCCAGAATCAGGCCGGTTTCCTCCAGCAAGGGAATGAATTGCGCCGGCGACACCAGGCCGCGTTCAGGGCTCTGCCAGCGCAGCAAGGCCTCCACGCCGACGATCTGCCGCGACACCGCGTCCACTTTTGGCTGGTAGTGCAGCACGAATTCCTGGCGCTCCAGCGCCAGGCGCAGCCGGTTTTCCAGCTCCAGCGTCACCGCGGCGCGTTCGCTCATTTCCTGGCGGTAGAACAGATAGCGTTCATTGGTGCTTTGCGCCAGCTTGAGCGCGGCCTCGGCGTTTTCCAGCAGGCTTTCCGCGTCGGCGCCGTCTTCCGGATGGATGGCGATGCCGAACTTGGCGGAGACGCGCAACTGTTTGTCCAGGATGGCGATGGGCTGGGCGACGCAATGCTCCTGCAATTGCATCACCTGACGCGCGATGTCTTCCTCGCTCTTGACCTCGGGAATGATCAGCGCGAAGCGGTCTATCTTGACGCAGGCCAGCAGCCGGGCTTCCTCGGTGAAGGATTCCAGACGCGCGGCCAGCAGGCGCAGCACCTGGTCGCCGGCCCAGCGGCCGTAGACGTCGTTGATGGATTTGAAGTGTTCGATGTCGAGGAAGACCACCGCCAGGCGGCGATGCTCATGATGGCTGGAGCTGGTTTGCTGCGCCAAGCGCTCGTGGAATAGGCTGCGGTTGGCCAGGCCGGTCAATTCGTCGTAGTAGGACAGGAAATGCAGGCGCTCCTCTTTTTCGATGTGGTCGAGCGCGAAGGCGATGTCGCCGGCCAGCTCGGCCAGCAACTGCATTTCTTCATGGTCGAAGGCGTTGGCTTCGCTGGAGCACAGCGCCAGCGAGGCGGCGCGCTGACCGGGCAGCGGCAAGGGCAGGCAGGCCAGCGAGCGTATGCCTTGCGCCAGCAATTGCTCGCGCGCCGAGTAGGGCAGCGGCGCGCCCAGCTGATTGCAGACCACGTTGCCGCCGCTGGCGATGGCGGCGGCGGACAGCTGCAGCAGCGCCTCGGCGTCCGGCGGCTCGTCGGATTGTCCTTGCAGCGCGGCGATGCGGTGCTCGCCGTCGTTCTGGTCCAGCATGCTGATCCAGACCAGTTTGAACGCGCCGCTCTGGGTGGCGATGTGGCAGGCTTCGCGGAACAGCTCCTGGCGGTCGTGGCAGCGCACGATCAGCATATTGATGCCGCTGAGAATGGCGTAGACGCGGTTGAGCCGCTCTATGCGCAGCCGCAGCAAGGAGTGCTGCAAGGTGATGGCCAGTTGCTGGGCGAAGGCGCGCGCGATCTCCAGGTGCTCGAAGCCATTGCTGGCCACCTCCAGGAAGGCCAGGTTCAAGGAGCCCAGCAATTGCCCTTCCGCCATCAGCGGCAGCCGCAGATAGGCGCGCACGCCGTGGCTGCGCAGCCATTTGACCAGCGCCGGCGGCTGCGCCAGCGTGGTGATGTCGTGCGCGAAGCTGGGCTGGCCGCGCTTGAGTTGTTCCAGGTCGCTCAAGCCATAGCTGGAGAAGGGGAAGCGGCTGTCGATCGGGATCTCGTCCCGGGCGTCGCACTCCAGCGCCAGGAAGATGGTTTCCTCGTGCCTCCAGTCGAACACCGTGGCCGACGCGCCCCAGAACGGCACCAATTGCGCCAGCATGCGCAGCGCCTCCTGCGCGGTTTGCTGCGGGCTGGCGGCGGAGAGCAGGGTCAGACCCATGTCGCGCAGCGACTCCAGCTGCCGGCTGTGGCGTTGGAGCGCCTGCTCGGTTTTCAGCCGCTGGGTGATGTCGCGCATGATGGCGGTGTAATACTTCTGGCCGCCCACTTCCAGTTGCGACACCGAGGCTTCGGCGTAGAACTCGCTGCCGTCGGCGCGCAGGCCGCGCACGCCGCCGGCCGGGGCCAGGCTGCGGCTGACCGGGCCGTTCTGGCCGAAGCCGCGGATCAGTTGCGCGTGGTCCGGACGCAGCGCCTCCGGCACCAGCATATTGACCGGCTGGCCCAGCACCTGTTCGGCGCGGTAGCCGAAGGCCTGTTCCGCGGCGGGGTTGAACTGGATGATGTTCAGCTCGGCGTCGATGGTGACGATGGCGTCCATCGCGGTGTCGATGATGCCGGCGCGCTGCATCTCGCTGAGGCGGATCGCCGCCTCGTGCGCCTGCAATTGGTCCAGCATCAGATTGAATTGATGCGACACCGCGCGCAATTCCTGCGGCCCCAGTTCCTGCGCCCGCGCGTTCAGGTTGCCGCGGGCCACCGCTTGCGCCGTTTCCGCCAGCTGGCGCGCCGGGCGGGTCAGCCCGCGGCTGAAGCGTTGCGCCAGCCAGCCGCAGAGCAGCAAGGTGACGATGCCGCTGGCCGCGCCCCAGCGCAGGCGGTTGTAGTAGGGCGCGAGCACTTCCTGTTCCGGCAGCGCGGCGAGGATCAGCCAATCCGCCTGGGAGAATTTGCGGTAGGAGTAGAGCCGGGATACGCCGTCGCGGCCGACGCCCAGTTCGAAGCCGGAGGCCTTGGCGCGGATGCGCGCGACGGTGCGGGCGACGTTGATCGAGCTCTTGCCGTGCCAAAGCGCGGGGTCGGGGTAGCGCAGCAAGAAGGCTGCCTGCGGGCTCAGCACCGCGATGGTCAGCTTGCGGTCCAGCGTCGCGGGCAAGACCTGGGCCTGAAACGCCAGCAAGTCCATTTGCAGGCTCAGCAGGCCGACGGCGCGGCCTTGTTCGTCGCGCACCGGGTAGCTGGGCATCATCACCCAGCGCTGGGTGGCGGGTTCCTGCACCGGCTCGCTGAGCATCAGGCCGGGAGCGGCCAGCGCGCGGGCGAACCAGGCGGGGTTGGCGGGCGGCGCCCTGACCGCGGGATTGCTCGCGTAGCTGCAGACGTGCAGGCCGGAGGCGGTGCTGAGGCTCAGTTGGGTGACCGAGGGGAAGCTCAGCGCGATGTCGTGGAAAGCGACGGCGCATTCATCGTAGTCGAAACGGCGCACCGGCGGCCGCCGGCTCAACTGCGCCAGCACGCGTTCCAGCTCGGTGATCCTGCCCGCCAGCGTCTGGTCCACCTGGTCGGTCAGCACGCGGGTTTGTTCCTGGGCGGCGTCGCGCATGTCGCGGGCCGATTCGAAGGCGCCGATGGCGATCAGCACCGCGGCGGGCAGCAGGCAGGCCAGCGCGAACAACAGCAATTGAGCGCGCAGGCCCAAGCCGCGGATGGCGGACAGAATGCGGTTTAGGCCTGCGCGCATGTGGCGGGTGCTTTCCGGGACGGGGGATACTCAAAAATTAGTTCCTGCCGCCGGAGGGGGCAAGCCGCTTCTATGCCAAATGCGTTAAATGTATGGGAGCGGCGAGGGGAAACCCCGATGAAAGCCCTGTCAGGCAAGGCTTTCATCGGGGCGGGGGCGGGGCTAGGTACTTACACTTAGTTGGCTGGCGAGGGCCGCTGTAGGCGCTTAGAACCTGTTTACGATCTGCTGCGCGTCGTGAGACGTGACACGGTGAGTACCCCTTCGAAATGCTCATGTACCGTGTGTACATTCCGCTTTCTCAGCCGTTTTCGCCTTGTCTCGCCTTAGCTCGCGAGATCGTAAACACGTTCTTTAGAGGAACATGCCGCCGGAGGCCTCCACCCGCTGGCCGTTGACCCAGGCCGCGCCGTCGCTAAGCAGGGTGGCGATGGCGCCGCCGATGTCGTCGGGCCGGCCGACGCGGCCCAAGGCGGTTTGCGCGGCGATGTGGGCGTTGACCTGCTCGTTGTCGCGCACCAGGCCGCCGCCGAAGTCGGTTTCAATCGCGCCGGGGGCGATGACGTTGACCGCGATGCCGCGCGGGCCCAATTCCTTGGCCAGGTAGCGGGTCAGCACTTCCACGCCGCCCTTCATCGCCGCGTAGGCGGCGTAGCCGGGCAGGGCGAAGCGGGTCAGGCCGGTGGAGACATTGAGGATGCGGCCGCCGTCGGCGATCAGCGGCAGCAGCGTCTGGGTCAGGAAGAACGGGCCCTTGAGCTGGATGTTCATCAACTGGTCGAACTGGGCCTCGCTGGTGTCGGCGAAGGCGGCGTGGATGCCGATGCCGGCGTTGTTGACCAGGAAGTCGAAGTCGGTGCGCTGCCATTGTTCGGTCAGCGTCTGGAGCAGCTGGGCGGCGAAGGCGGCGAAGCCGGCGCTCTGGCCGACGTCCAGCGGCAGCGCGGCGGCCTGGCCGCCCAGCGCCCGGATTTCGGCGACCACCGCCTCGGCGTCGGCGGCGCGGCTCTGATAAGTGAGGACCACGTCCACGCCCTGGCGCGCCAGGTGCAGGGCGGCGCTTTTGCCCAGGCCGCGGCTGCCGCCGGTGATGACTGCGATTTTCTTGCTCATGGGAATCTCCTGTAGGGGGCGGGTGCAGGCTTGGACCCGATGAGCTCAGTCTATTGTATGGTTTTTGATAAACAAATATGAATATTTGAATTATAGTGTTCGGATATTAATAACAATTGGCGGCGGGCATGAACAAGCTGGAAGCGATGCAGATTTTTGTCAGGGTGGCGGAGCTGTCCAGCTTCACCCAGGCGGCGGACAGCCTGGGCCTGCCCAAGGCCAGCATCTCGGTGGCGGTCAAGCAGACCGAGGCCTGGCTGGGCACGCGGCTCTTGCACCGGACCACGCGCAAGGTGCAGATGACCCAGGACGGTCAGGCTTTCTACGAGCGCTGCAAGGACGTGCTGGCGGACATGGACGAGTTGCAAAGCCTGTTCCAGCGCGGCGAGGAGGCGCTGAGCGGGCGGCTGCGGGTGGACATGCCCAGCGGCGTGGCGCGTTATCAGGTCTTGCCGCGGCTGGACGAGTTTCTGCAGCGCCACCCGCGGCTGGAGCTGGAGCTGAGCAGCACCGACCGCAAGGTGGACATTGTGCGCGAGGGCTTTGACTGCGTGCTGCGGGTGGGCGAACTCAACGACTCCAGCCTGGTGGCGCGGCCGCTGGGGCGCTTCCGCCAGCTCAATTGCGCCAGCCCCGGCTATCTGGCGCGCTACGGCGCGCCGGCCGGGCTGGAAGACCTGGCGCGGCACCGGCTGGTCCACTATGTCTCCACCCTGGGCGCGCGGCCGGCCGGCTGGGAGTGGCGGGACGACAACGGCAGCCATTGGCTGGCCATGGCCGGCAGCGTCATCGTCAACAACGCCGACGCCTACCAGGCCGCCTGCCTGGCCGGCCTGGGCCTGATCCAGGCGCCGGAATCCGGGGTGCGCCATTTGCTGGACAGCGGCGAACTGGTGGAAGTGCTGCCGGACTACCGCGCCGCGCCGATGCCGGTGAGCTTGCTGTACGCGCATCGGCGCAATCTGCCGCGCCGGGCCCAGGCGTTCATGGATTGGCTGGCGGAGGCGCTGGCGCCGCACTTGCTCTGAATCCGGCGCAAACATGGCGGCGCAGGGGCAAGCTGCCCTATCATGGGGGCTGGTCAACCGTTTCACTTCGTCATATTCCCGCCATGATTGTCAGATCCACCTCGTCCTGGCTGCGCCTGTTGTTCGTCTGGCACGGCTCGGTGCTGCCGCGCATCATGCCGCGCCTGCTGCTGGTCTTCGCCATCTCCATCGCCGCCGCCGCCGTGCGCGGCTGGTGGCTGAGCGAGCATGCGGACTCGGCGCTCAGCATTCCCGCCTTCACCCTGATGGGGGTGTCGCTGGCCATTTTCCTGGGCTTTCGCAACTCGGTCAGCTACGAACGTTTCTGGGAGGCGCGCAAGCTGTGGGGCAGCTTGCTGATCGTCAACCGCTCGCTGGCGCGGCAGGTCTTGTCGCTGGCGCCGGAGCACGCGGACGCGCGGCGGCTGATAGACGGCTGTTGCGCCTTCGCCTACGCGCTGAAGGCGCAGTTGCGCGGCGACGACGACGACGCCCATCTGCGCCGGCTGTTGCCGGAGGAGGTGAGGGACAAGGTGTTGGCGGCGCGCTTCAAGCCGGCGCTGATCCTGGCCTGGCTGGGGCAGTTGACCGCGCGCATGCGCGGCGACGGCGCGCTGAACGATATGCAATGGCACGCGCTGGACCGCAATCTGAACTCGCTGTCGGAAGTGCTGGGCGGCTGCGAGCGCATCGCCTCCACGCCCATCCCCTTCACTTACCGGGTGCTGCTCAACCGCACCGTCACCGTGTACAGCCTGCTGCTGCCGGCCGGCCTGGTCACCAGCATAGGCTGGCTGACGCCGGCGATCGCGGTCTTCATCGCCTACACCTATCTGGCCTTGGAAGTGATAGGCGAGGAGCTGGAGGAGCCTTTCGGCAAGGAGGGCAACGATCTGCCGCTGTCCGCGCTATGCCACGGCATCGAGGCTTCGCTGCGCGAGATGCAGGGCGAGGAAGTGGCGGCCCCGGCGCCGGAGCCGCGCGGCATTTATCTGTATTGAGCCGGCTCAGGCTCGCGAGGCTGTTACAAGGCGGCTAGCTCGTCCAGACGGATGATGCGGGCTATCGTCTCCAGCTGGCGCATCGAAATCCGGTGTTCTTCCTCGCTGGCGGCGGCGCAGCCGTCCTCCAGCACCAGCACCTGGTAGTCGCGGTCGTGGGCGTCGCGCGCGGCGGCCTGCACCGCCCAGGTGCTGCTGACCCCGGCCAGGATCAGGCGCTCGATGCGATGGGCGCGCAGCACCGCTTCCAGAGAGGTGGCGTAAAACGGGCTGACGCGGGGCTTGATCACGATAGCGTCTTCCGGCCGGACGTCCAGTTCCGGATGGAAGGCGGTGCCGGGGCCGGACAGGTCCAGCGCGCCGAATTCATGCGCGCGGCCGAACAGCGGCGAGTCTTTGGGCTGCTCCACGTAGGAGGGCGCGAAGCCCACTTTCACCTGCGCCACCAGCCAGCCGCGGCGGCGCGCTTCGGCGATGGCCTGGTTGGCGGCGGCGATGACGCCGCGCTGGCGCGCGTGTTCGGCGCAGCGGGCGACCTTGCCGCCGTCGACCATGATGTCGTGGATGTAGTCCAAACCGATAAAAGCGGTGTTCATCGCAGAGCTCCCTATGGCGTGTGGGTCAAGGCAGGCGTGCGGCCGGCGTTTCGGCCGCGGCCAGTTCCGCCAGCACCTCGCCGGCGGCGAGCAGCAGTTCCCGCCGCTGCGGCGGCAGCCCGGCCAGCGCGGCGCGCAGCCAGTCGTCCTTGCGCAGGCGGTGCGCCTGCAGGGCCTGGCGGCCGGCCTCGCTCAGGCGGACCCGGACCTTGCGGCCGTCTTCGGAGTCGCCGGCGCGCAGAATCAGGCCGCCGGCCTCGAGTTCGCGCAGCAGGCCGGCCAGATTGGAGCTGCGCAGTTTTTCCGCGCGGGCCAGCGCCGACGGAGTCGCGGCGCCGTCGGCGCGTTCGATGCAGGCCAGCAGCGACAGTTGGGCGAACGGCAGTTCGTCGTCCTGGGCTTCCAGGCGCAGCCGGCGGCTCAGGGCCATCAGCTGCAGGCGCAGCCGGGACGCGGCTTCGGGGGTGACGGTAAGGTGCGGCATGCCGCTATTTTAACATAGCTATATGGATATAGATAAATGCGGGCGAAACGGCGTCGGGCCGACGCCCGCGCCGTTTCAGTGCCGCGCGCCCGAGAGGGGGCGGAGGTTTAGCCCTGCTTTGGACAGTTGCTCATCCAGCGGATGCCGAAGCGGTCGACCAGCATGCCGAAGCGGGCGCCCCAGAAGGCGTCGTGCAGCGGCTCGTTGATCTGGCCGCCCTGGGCCAGGGCTTCGAAGATCGCCGTCTGTTCCGCCTCGCTGTCCAGCATGAAGTTCAGCGTGATGTTTTCGCCGAGGATGGGCGTGCGGCCCGGCATGCCGTCGGAGGCCATGAAATGCACGCCTTCGGCCTTGAACTCCGCGTGCAGAATCTTGTTCTTGGCTTCGTCCGGGCTGGGGAAGTCCGCGTCGCCGAAGCGCATCAGCGCGACGATCTCGCCGTTGAAGCATTGGCAGTAGAAGGCCAGCGCCTGTTCGCACTGGCCGTGGAAGTTGATGTAGGGCAGCAGGGTTTTCATCAGGGTGACTCCTGGTGGGTGGGGGATGAACCGGAGAGGTTTCAGGGCGGCAGGCATTGCCGCAGAGCGTCGCTGACGGCCGCCGCCGTCGCCGGCCGGGTCAGCCGGGCGACTTCCTGGCCGTGACGCAGGAAAATCAGCGTAGGCCACAGCTTGACGCGGTAGCTGCGTCCCAGGCGACGGCCCGGCCCGTCTTCGATTTGCAGATGACGGAGCTCGGGATGCTCCGCCAGGGCTTGTCGAATCAAGGGCTGAGCCGCCTGGCAATGGCCGCACCAGGGCGCGCCGAATTCCAGCACGGTGACGCCGGGCCGGGCATCCAGTTCGGCGCGTTCCGGCGCCGGGTCGCGGTAGAGTTCGTCCATGGTCTGATAGGGGCAAGGGCGGCTTTTAAATATGCCAAAGGATTGGTCGGTTTGCCAGCATCTTGACGGGCTGGCGGGGCGGGCTTGCCAAAGCCGGGTAAAACCGCGACGATGCAGGCCGTTTCCTCAATGGCCCAGGGTTTGAAATCATGAAATCGCGCAATGTTTCCGGCGGCTTGGTGTATTCCACCGAACACGGCCGCATGTGTCCGCAGTGCGGCTGCGCCGTCGCCCAATGCCAATGCGGCAAGCCGGAGACGCCGGCCGGCGACGGCGTGGTGCGGGTGCGCAGGGAAACCAAGGGCCGCAACGGCAAGGCGGTCACCGTGGTCCAGGGCGCGCCGCTGAACGCGCTGGAGCTGGCGCAACTGGGCAAGCAGCTGAAAAACGCCTGCGGCAGCGGCGGCACGGTCAAGGACGGCGTCATCGAGATCCAGGGCGACCACTGCGAGCAGGTGATGGCCGTGCTCAAGCAGCGCGGCTGGACGGTGAAGCGCGCCGGCGGCTAGCCGCCGTTCCCCATCCGCCGCGCTCAGCCATCGCCGGCATGAAAAAGCCCGCGGCAAGCCGCGGGCCGGGTCTGAGACGGCGATGGCCTACGCCGGCTGCGCCTGAGCCTGGCCGACGCCGAGCGGGGCGCGCCGCCGCAGTTCCGCGGCGAATTGCGCGCCGAACTGTTCCAGGTACTGACGCTGCAGCAGGCATTCATGCGGCGCGTTCACCTCGTACTCGATCAGCTTGCCGGAGACGTAGGGCTGCCATAGCGACGGCTGCTGATCCTCGGGGCGCAGGATGTCGGTGGTGGCGCGGATGAAGATCAGGTCGCCGTCGTAGCGCTGGTAGCGGCAGCGGGCGAGCAGCTCCAGCATCAGCTTGGAGTCGTTCACCAGCCGGCTCAGAAACTCTTCGCCTACCTGGCTGCCGCCCAGCACTTCCTCCATCGCGCTCTTCAAGCCCTTGATGCCGGCGCGCGGCGCGCCGACGATGGCCCGGGTCATCCGGGTGATGATGGTGGCGTCGTCCAGTTTCAGCGAAGCCGGCCCACCCTGCAGCGGATAGCTGTCGAACATGCACAGGAAGCTGACCTCGTGGCCGTCGGCCTGCAGCATGGCGGCCAGGCGCAGCGCCAGATTGCCGCCCACCGACCAGCCGGCCAGCTGGTACGGCCCCCGCGGCTGCACCGCCTGGATGCGTTGCCGGTATTCCTCGGCCAACTCGTCCAGCGATGCGATGACGCGGTCCGGATCGCGCAGGATAGGCGACTGGATGGCGTACAGCGGCTGATCCTCGGGCAGGAAGGGCAGCAGGCCGGCGTAAGGCCAGGCGATGCCGCCGCCCGGGTGGATGCAGAACAGCGGCGGCCGGGAACCCTGGACGCGCAGCGGCAGCATGGCGTCGAAGGGATCGCTGAAGGCGGCGGGCCGCTCCAGGCGCTGGGCCAGCTGGCGCGGAGTGGGGGCGGCCAGGAAGTCGGCGATGCCCAGCGAGACGCCGAAAGTCTCCCTGATGTCGTTGATCAGTTGCAGGCCCAGCAGCGAATGCCCGCCCAGCGCGAAGAAGTTCTGATTGGCGTAGACCTCGCCGCATTCCAGCGCCGTCGCGAACAGCCGGCACATGATTTCTTCTTCCGGGGTGCGCGGCGGCGCCTGCTCGCCGTCGTCCTGCAGCGTCGGCGTCGGCAGTTCGCCGGTGGCCAGCTTGCCGTTGGGGGTCAGCGGGAAGACCGGCAGCACCATGATGACGCTGGGGATCATGTGGTGCGGCAACTGGCGGCTCAGCGCCTGTTTCAGGCCCTCGCTGTCCAGCTCCAGCTGCTGGTTGGCCACATAGCCGACGATGGCCGGGCCGTGCGGCAGCTCGCGCAGCAAGGCGACGGCATCTTCCACGCCGCCGCAGCCGAGCAGGGCGTTCTTGATCTCGTCCAGCTCGATGCGCAGTCCGCGCAGCTTGATCTGGTTGTCCTGGCGGCCCTGGTAATGGATGCGGCCGAGGTGGTCGAAGAACACGCGGTCGCCGGCCCGGTACATGGTGTCGGCGGGGTCCAGCAGATCGGGCACGAAGCCCTTGGCCGTCAGCTCCGGGCTGTTGCGGTAGCCGCGGGCCACGCCGGGGCCGCCGATGAACAGATCGCCCCAGGCGCCGGGCGGCAGCAGCCGTTGTCGCGGGTCCACCACGTAGAGCCGGGTGTTGGCGGTGGCGGGGCCGATGGACAGGTCGCCGTCGCCGTAGTCGGCGTTGATCGAGGTGGCGAAGGAGGTTTCGGTCGGGCCGTAGACATTGAGCAGGCGGCAGTGGGAGAAGCGCGCCAGCAGCGCCGGCGTGCAAGGCTCGCCGCCCAGCATCAGGACGGTGTCCCGCGGGAAGTCCTCGGTCTGGTGGTAGGCCAGCAGGCTGGGCGTCATCACCAGCAGCTTGATGTCTTCCCGCTTCACCAGCGCGGCCAGCGGCTTGCCGGGCGCGCTGGAGACCTTGTCGCAGATGACCAGGGTGGCGCCGGCCAGCAGCGTCATCATGATTTCCAGCACCGACATGTCGAAGCCGGCGGCGATGAATTGCAGCACGCGCTGGCCGGCTTGCAGCCCGGCCGCCCGGATGGCGGTGTCGGCGATGGGCACCAGATTGCGCTGAGTCACTTGCACGCCCTTGGGCTTGCCGGTGGAGCCGGAGGTGTAGATCAGATAGCCGGGCGCGGCGGGGTCTACGCGGGGGAGCGGGAGGACGGCCGGCGGCAGCGCGTCCAGCGCCGCGGCGTCCAGACGCAGCAGTTTTTCCGGCGCGACTTCGGCCTTGACGGCGCTGCCGGCGGCGACGATGACCGCGGCCGGCGCGGCGTCGGCCAGTATGTATTCGACGCGGGCTTCCGGCAGGTCGGGATCCACCGGCACATAGCCGGCGCCGAGCTTGAACAGCGCCACCGCCGCCACCGCCCATTCGATGCTGCGCGACACGATGACGGCGACGTCGTCGCCGGGCCGCACGCCGCGCGCCAGCAGCAGGCTGGCCAGGCGGTCGGCGCGGTCGTCCAGTTCGGCGTAGCTGAGTTCGCGTTCGCCCTGGCGCAGGGCCGGCAGGCCGCCGTGGTTCCGCGCTGAGGCGGCGAAGGCGTCGGCGAAGACCGGCGGCGCGTCGGCGCGCGCCGGCAGCGGGTAGCAGCGCTCGCGCTCGCCGGGCAGCAGCAGCTGGTAGTCCGCGGCCGGGGTTTCCGGCGCGTCGACGAAACGCTCCAGCAGCAGGGTCATCCGCGCGTAATGCAGTTCCAGCGCTTCCTGCGGGTAAAGGTCGGCGTTGGCGTTGAAGCCTATCTCCAGCCGGCCGTCGGCGTTGCGGTCGAAGATGTCTATGCCGAGATGGTCGGCGGGGCCGTTGGCGACGTTCTGGACCGTGGCTTGGCAGCCGTCGAAGTCCACTTCCTGGTCATAGGCCACGATATTGAGCAGGGTGTTGAACAGCGGCTTGTGGCCGCGCTCCGCGTACAGGTCGCGGATCATGGCCTCCGAGCGGTAGCCCTGATGCAGCAGGTGGCGGCGCAGCTGGCGCTGGATGTCCGCGGCGACCGACAGCACCGTGGATTCCGGCGCAAACGAGATGCGCAGCGGCAGGATGTTGGCCACCATGGCCGGGATCTCGCGCAGGGCCTTCAGCTGGCGGGCCGCCACCGGCATGCCCACCGCCAGCTCGCTCTGGCCGGTCATTCGGTGCAGATAGGTGGCGCAAGCCGCCAGCAGCACGCTGGACAGACGCAGCCGGTGTTGGCCGGCGGCCTCCCGCAGCCCGGTCACCGCCGCGCCGGAGAAGGCCTTGCGCAACCGGTTCAGCTTGCGCAGGGGCGCGTCGCCGGGCGCCAGCTGGGTGGGGTCGGGCAGGTCCAGGCAGTACTGGCGCCAGTAGGACTGGTCCTTGAGGTAGGACTCGCTCAGGCGATAGGCCTGTTCCGCCTCGAACACCTGGCTCAGCGGCTGCGCCGGCAGCGGCTCGACGGCCTCGCCGCGCGCCAGCCGGACATAGCAGTCGGTGATGCGCTTGAACAGGATGGCGTGGCCGAATCCGTCCACCACCAGGTGGGAGCCCAGCTCTATCATCCGGTGGCGGCGATCGGCCAGTTTGACGATCAGATAGCGGATCAGCGGTTGCCGGGCCAGGTCCATATCGTCGGCCAGCAGTTCCTCCAGCATCGCCGCGTAAGCCTGTTCCGGGTCCGCTTCGGCGGACAGGTCGCGCCAGGAAAAATAGGCTTCGTGCAGTTCCGGGCGAAGGTGTTGCCGGTATTGCCCGGTGGCCGGGTCCGTGTCGAAGGCGGCGCGCAGGGTTTCCACTTGCCGGCACACGGTTCTGATGGCCTGTTCCAGCAAGGGCGTCTGCAAATCGCCGTTGAATTCGATCACATCGCACAGGTGGTAATGAAGGTTGCGGCCTTCCTGGCCGATGGCCAGGCAGACTTCCTGCTGGGCGGCGCTCAGCGGGCAGAGGGATTTATCGTCTAGCATGCTGTTTCTTCCAATAAATTGTTTTTACAGTTGGTGGTATTTATTTAAAATAAAAGTAATGAGGGATGAAGGCGCGATGACGGAAAAAGGCGCGTCGCCGCTATGCTTGCGGCTTAGGCTCTGGTTTGGGTTTAGCTGCGGCGGATAGGCCCGAAGAAGGGCGGATCAGTGGGCGACGCCGTGGAATGGCGTGGCTGAAGGGGCGCGGTGCGCGGCGTGGCGTTTTTCATGGTTGCTCTGCACATGTCGTATCAGACAGGCCGAATATGTCGTTTTGATAATACGCGGAAATTATATCAATACGGCATGAAATTGATACAGGAAAATTCACTCGACATATATTGGCAGAGGGGATTTGTCTCATTTGTGCAAACGCACATTTTGAGAGCGCCGATAAAACATTAATCTGGCTCAAGACGCGCCGTTAAAGACTATGGCAGTTCATGGGTAAAACGGTGCGGCGCAGCAAAGCGCGCGCTTGCTTGGCCTTAGCCGGCGAAGAGGGCCGCTGGAACGGGCCGGGCGAGCGCGCCGCGGCGTGGGAGAGGGGGGCGGCGCTGGCGCGCGCAAGAAAGGCGTTGCCGCCGCTCAAGCGCTTCAGTCCAGCCGGCGGACGCCGGAGGGCGGAATTAGACATGCAAAGAAAAAGACCGAAACCCAGGCGCCGTCCGCTGACGGCACCGTGTGTTTCGGCCTTGGCTGGATTGTTCGCGCTCTGGTTTTTAGAACGGAATATCGTCGTCCATATCGTCCAGCTGCTTGGGCGCCGGGCGCTGCTCCTGGCGGCGCGGCGCGGCCGGGGCTTCCTGACGCGGGGCCGGGGCGTTGTAGCCGTAGCCGTCGTCCATGCCGCCGCCGCTCATGCCGCCGCCGGAACCGCCCATCTCGTTGCGGCCGCCTTGCAGGCTCAGTTCGTTGACGCGCACGTCCGGGGACAGGCGTTTGTTGCCCTCTTTGTCCTGCCACTCGCGCAGGGTCAGTTGGCCGTAAACGGTTACCTGCTGGCCTTTGGCCAGGTAGTTCTTCAGCGATTCACCGCGCTTGCCCCATACCTGGCAGCTGAACCAGTTGGTGCTCTTGCGCTCGCCAAAGCCGATGTCGCTGGCTACGCGGAACGACAGTACCGGCTCACCGCTGGGGGTGTAGCGCAGTTCGGCGTCGGCGGCCAGACGGCCGTCAAAGGTGATGCTGTTCATCGATGTCTCCGAATAAAAATCTAAATGTTTGGCCCGTCGCCGCGGCTCAGAAGGTGGCGCCGATCAGACGCTGCACCGTCGCTTCATCCCACTGCTGCTGCGATACCTTCAGATAGGCCACGCGGTCTTCCAACACGACCACGGCTTCATGCACGCCGGCCACGCCGGCCAATTGGCGGGACAGGTCGCCGGCGTCGCCCCGCCAGTCCTCGCCGATGTGGTACATCACCGAGCGCACCGGCTTGGGCGGCCGCATGGCCAGCGACCACAGCAGCCAGGTCAGCATCAGCAGGCTGGTGAAGCCGAACACGCCGGCAGGGCCGAAGCGGGTGTACAACCAGCCGCCGGCGGCCGCGCCCAGGAACAGGCCAAGGGATTGGGCGGTATTATACACGCCAATCGCGGTTCCCTTGGCATCCGCCGGGGCGATCTTGGAAATCAGCGAGGGCAGCGTGGCTTCCAGGATGTTGAAGGCGATGAAATACAGGCCCAGCCAGATCACGATCTGCCAGAAGCTGTCCAGCGCCATCGCCATGCCCAGCTGGGCGGCGGCCATCAGCGCGATGGCGCCGACGAAGACTTGCTTGAGCCTGGCCTTCTTCTCGCCGTAGATGATGGCCGGCACCATCAGCAGGAAGCCGATCACCGTCACCGGCAGATACACCTGCCAGTGCTGGGTCTTGTCCAGGTGGGCGGTCTTGATCAGCGCGAAGGGGATGGTGACGAACATCGCCATCTGCGCCGCGTGCAGCGCGAAGATGCCGTAATTGAGCTGCAGCAGCTGGGGGTCTTTCAACACCGCCGGCAGCCGATTGGCCTTGGCCTCGGCGTCTGAGTGGAAGCGCGAGCCGACCGGGTCCGGAATCACCAGCCAGACGCCGATCAGCGCGGCCAGCGACAGCGCGCCGGTCAGCGCGAAAATGCCGTTGACGCCGATGTACTGGGCCAAGAGCGGCCCCAGCACCAGGCTGGCGGCGAAGGTGGTGCCGATGGACATGCCTATCATCGCCATCGCCTTGGTGCGGTTTTCCTCGCGGGTCAGGTCCGCCAGCAGCGCGGTGATGGCGGCGGAAATGGCGCCGGCGCCCTGGATCACCCGGCCCACGGTCAGGGTGGCGATGTCGTGAGCGCCTGCGGCGACGAAGCTGCCCAGCGCGAACAGCAGCAAGCCGCCGTAAATCACCTCCTTGCGGCCTATCTTGTCGGAGAGCATGCCCAGTGGCAGCTGCAGCAGGGCCTGGGTCAGGCCGTAGCTGCCCAGCGCGATGCCGATCAAGGTATGGTTGTCCGCGCCTTCCAGGGTTTGGGCGTACAGGGCGAATACCGGCAGGATCAGGAACATGCCCAGCATGCGCAGGGCGTAGATGCCGGCGAGGCCAAGGCTGGCCCGGAGTTCTGTTGCGTTCATTCTTGTGTGCGTCGTTTGTGTTGCTGGCGGGCTGCGGCCTGCGGGCCGCGCCCCATGGTTCTAGTAACGGTCCGGCGCCGTTCCGGATGACGCCGCGCGTTAAAGACTGGTGGAGTCAGACTTGCCAAGTCGGGTATATTAACAGGTTCCCTGACCGACGGTGAGTTACGCTCCAATATGGACAGCATTCGCATTCGCGGCGCACGCACGCACAATCTGAAGAACATCAACCTGGATTTGCCCCGCCACCAATTGATCGTGATTACCGGTTTGTCCGGCTCCGGCAAATCCTCGCTGGCCTTCGACACCCTGTACGCGGAAGGGCAGCGCCGCTACGTGGAAAGCCTGTCCGCCTATGCGCGCCAATTCCTGCAATTGATGGAAAAACCGGACGTGGACCTGATCGAAGGCCTGTCGCCGGCGATCTCCATCGAACAGAAGGCCACCAGCCACAACCCGCGCTCCACCGTCGGCACCGTCACCGAAATCCACGACTACCTGCGCCTGCTGTACGCGCGCGTCGGCGAACCGCACTGCCCGGAGCACGGCGTGCCGCTGTCCTCGCAAACCGTCAGCCAGATGGTGGACCACGTGCTGGCGCTGCCGGAAGAGAGCCGGGTGATGATCCTGGCTCCGGTCATCGTCGGCCGCAAGGGCGAGAACCTGGACCTGTTCGAAGACCTGCGCGCTCAGGGCTTCGTGCGGGTGCGGGTGGACGGCGAAGTGTTTGAGCTCGACGCCGTGCCCAAGCTGGACAAGAACAAGAAGCACACCATCGAAGTGGTGATAGACCGCCTGAAAGTGCGCGAGGACATGAAGCAGCGGCTGGCGGAAAGCTTTGAAACCGCGCTGCGCCACGCCGAAGGCCGCGCCATCGCCGTGGAGATGGACAGCGCCAAGGAGCACTGGTTTTCCGCCAAGTTCGCCTGCCCGGTGTGCTCCTACAGCCTGCCGGAGCTGGAGCCGCGGCTGTTCTCCTTCAACAACCCCATGGGCGCCTGCCCCAAATGCGACGGCCTGGGCGAAATCACCTTCTTCGATCCGCGCCGCGTGGTGGCTCACCCGGAGCTGAGCCTGGCCGCCGGCGCGATCAAGGGCTGGGACAAGCGCAACCAGTTCTATTTCCAGATGCTGATGGCGCTGGGCGAGCATTACGGCTTCTCCGTGGCCGAACTCGCCTTCGAAGACCTGCCGGAGAAAGTGCGCAACGTGGTGCTGCACGGCTCCGGCCGCGACAGCATCGAGTTCAGCTATATGTCGGAGAAGGGCACCAAGTTCAGCCGCTCGCATCCGTTCGAAGGCATCATCCCCAATCTGGAGCGCCGCTACCGCGAAACCGATTCCGCCGCGGTGCGCGAAGAATTGGCCAAGTACCAGAACAACCAGCCCTGCCCGCACTGTCAGGGCTCGCGGCTGCGTCTGGAGGCGCGCCACGTCTTCGTCGGCGACAAGACGCTGTACGAGATCAACCAGATGCCGCTGAAGGACACCGCCGGCTTCTTCGCCCAACTGGTCTTCAGTGGCCAGAAACAGGCGGTGGCGGAGAAAATCGTCAAGGAAATCAGCGAGCGGGTGTCCTTCCTCAATAATGTGGGCCTGGACTACCTGAACCTGTCCCGCTCCGCCGACACCCTGTCCGGCGGCGAGGCGCAGCGCATCCGGCTGGCCAGTCAGATCGGCTCCGGCCTGACCGGCGTGATGTACGTGCTGGACGAGCCGTCCATCGGCCTGCACCAGCGCGACAACGACCGCCTGCTGGCCACGCTGATGCGGCTGCGCGATCTGGGCAACAGCGTGATCGTGGTCGAGCACGACGAAGACGCGATTCGCGCCGCGGACTACCTGGTGGACATGGGCCCGGGCGCCGGCGAGCACGGCGGCGAAGTGCTGGTGGCCGGCACCCCGGACGAAGTGGCCGCCTGCGCCCATTCCGTCACCGGCGACTACCTGTCCGGCCGTCGCCGCATCGCATTGGGCGGCGAGCGCCGCGAGGTGGACCCGGAGCGCGTGCTGCGTTTGATCGGCGCCAGCGGCAACAATCTGAAGAACGTCACGCTGGAGCTGCCCTTGGGCATGCTGGTGTGCATTACCGGCGTGTCCGGCTCCGGCAAGTCCACGCTGATCAACGACACCCTGTACAAGATCACCGCGCGCGAACTCAACGGCGCCAGCGAAGAGCCGGCCGCCTACCAGGACATCCAGGGCCTGAAGCAGCTGGACAAGGTGATCAACGTCGACCAGAGCCCGATCGGCCGCACCCCGCGTTCCAACCCGGCCACCTACACCGGCCTATTCACCCCCATCCGCGAACTGTTCGCCGGCGTGCCGCTGTCGCGCGAGCGCGGCTACGGTCCGGGCCGCTTCTCCTTCAACGTCAAGGGCGGCCGCTGCGAAGCCTGCCAGGGCGACGGCATGATCAAGGTGGAAATGCACTTCCTGCCGGACGTCTACGTGCCTTGCGACGTATGCCACGGCAAGCGCTACAACCGGGAAACCCTGGAAGTGCAATACAAGGGCAAGAGCATTCACGAAGTGCTGGAGATGACGGTGGAACAGGCGCTGGAATTCTTCAGCGTGGTGCCCACCGTGGCGCGCAAGCTGAGAACGCTGATGGACGTGGGCCTGGGCTATATCCGCCTGGGGCAGAGCGCCACCACCCTGTCCGGCGGCGAGGCCCAGCGCGTCAAGCTGGGGCTGGAGCTGTCCAAGCGCGACACCGGCCGCACCCTGTACATTCTGGACGAGCCCACCACCGGCCTGCATTTCCATGACATCGACCTGTTGCTGCAAGTGTTGCACCGGCTGCGCGAAAGCGGCAACACCGTGGTGGTGATCGAACACAATCTGGACGTGGTCAAAACCGCGGACTGGCTGATAGATTTGGGGCCGGAAGGCGGCGCCGGCGGCGGCCAGATCATCGCCACCGGCACGCCGGAACAAGTGGCGGCCAATCCGGTCAGCCATACCGGGCGCTATCTGAAGCCTTTGTTGCAGCGCGAGCAAGCCTGATGGCAATCAAGTACAATGCGCGGATAGACAGCTTGCTGTTATAAATAAATACTGGCGGCGGCAAGGGGCGAACAGCGCCGCCGCCCAGCTGGACGGCGCGTCGCCCAAGGGCTATCGCATCAAAAACAATATGAGGAAGTCATGCTGACTTTAGGCAAGATCGATCACATCCACATTCGTGTGACTGACGTGCCCAAGGCCCTGAAATGGTATCAGCGCGTGCTGGCCATGGCCCCGGACCCGCGCTACAAGCATATGCGCGAAGGTCCGCACGGAGCGGTGATGCTGGCCAACGCCAACGGCGCGGTGCGCCTGGCGGTGAGCGAGGACAAGAGCGGGGCGGTCAACCACCAGGGCGACATCGCCTTCGTGGTCAGCGGCCAGGATTTTCTGGAGTGGATAGACCAGCTGGCCGGCGAGCGCGTCACCAATCGAGACGGCCAGACCATCGCCCGGGACTCCGTGCGCGATCATCGTTTCTTCTGCTCGCTGTCCTTCGTCGACCCCTTCGGCAACCCGTTCGAGATCGTCAGCTACGACCACACTTGGCTGGTGGGCAAGCTCAAGCTGAACGAACAGCTGGAGTGAAGACAGCTCTCCGCCACTAAAACCGCCGGCTTTGCGCCGGCGGTTTTTTCATGCCCTCAAGACAGCGCGCCTTCCTGGCGCAGCACCTGCTCCAGCGCGGCGAAGCAGGCGGGGTCGATGGCGCTGCCCAGGTGCCGGCGCATGATGTCCAGGGTTTGCGGCGCCGGGGTGGCCGGGTGGTAGGGGCGTTCCGCGTTGATGGCGTCGAAGATGTCCGCCGCGGTGATGATGCGGGTTTCCAGCGCGATGGCGTCGCCGGACAGGCCGCGCGGGTAGCCGCCGCCGTCCGGGCGTTCGTGGTGGGCGCCGGCCACCCAGGCCAGTTCGGCGAAGTGCTCGATGCGGCCCAGGATGGCCTCGGTGTAGCCGGCGTGGCGTTTTACCGCCTCCCACTCGTCCGCCTCCAGCTTGCCGGGCTTGTCCAGTATGGTGTTGCTGACGCCCAGCTTGCCCACGTCGTGCAATAGCGCGCCGCGTTTCAGCCAGCGCCGCCGTTCCAGGCCCAGTTCCAGCTCCGCGGCGATCTGGTCGGCGTAATGGCCCACCCGCTGGCTGTGGCCGGCGGTGAACGGGCTTTTGGAGTCCACTACCTGGCCGAAGCCTTCGGCGATCTCGTCCAGATAGTCCTCGTCCAGCGGCACCGCCCATTGGGCCGGTTCCAGCTTCAGCACCGCCTGGTCGACGTCGTCGGCCTCCAGTTGCCGCCAGAAGTCCGTCCGGGCGCCGACGCGGCGGAAGGCGGCCACCAGCTCCGGGTCGAACCAGCCGCCGGCGCGGCGCAGCGCCTGATCCAGCGCCGCCTGGCGGCCGTGGGTGATGTGGAACACGTCGATCACCTGGGCCAGCAGCGCGATGCGCGAATTCAGCGGGATGGCGTCGCCGCGCAGCCCCAGCGGCCGGCCGGAGCCGTCCCAGTGCTCGTCCAGCGACTGGATGCCGCGCGCCACGTTTTCATTGAAGCGCAGCTGGCGGGCGATGTCGGCGCCGCGGTGGCAGCGGGTGTTGATCAGCTCGTCCGCCATCGCCCGGCCGTGGCGCAGCACCTTGAGGATGGACACCGCGCGCCGCGTCCAGCCCGCGCTGTGGGTGCCGGTGTTCTTGAACACGAAGCCCAGCAGCTGCGGCAGGCCGGCGCCCACCTGCTTGAAGTCCTGTTTGAAGCTGCGGTCGTCGGTCTGGTATAGCTCGCAGATGCGCGCCGCGTTGCTGCTGCAGCCCAGGTCCTTGAGCAGGATGGCGTAGTACAGGTCCCAGAGCTGTTGCGGCGGCAGGCCGATGCATTGGCCGATATGCATGCCTATCCAGCAGCTGCGGATGCCGTGGCCCTCCGGCTGGCCTTCGGTGATGTCCAGCGCGTAGCTCAGCGAGCTGATCAGTTCGGACAGCTTCAGGGTGGCGGCCATGGGCGCTCCACGGAGTTGAGGCGGGCAGGGAGACGACGGGAAGCTACTTGGAACCGCTCACAAAACCTTGCAGAGAAGCCGGGGCAAGGCGCGCTGACGCGGACCGTATATTGAGTACGGCAAGCCGGCGCAACGCGGCGTCTTGGTGAGCGGCGCTCTCTTATTTATCCTCGGCGCGGCGCGCTTTTTCAATCCCGTCGCGCGGGCGCGCGTTCGCGGCTCAGCCGCGCGATGGCGTCCACCAGCCGCGCCTCGATGTCCTGGTCCAGCGGCAGCCGTTCGCTGGCCAGCTCCGCCAGCCGCGGGTGGGCGCCCACCTGCACCGAGTGGCCGGCGTCCAGGAACATGCTGACGTCGTTGCTGTCGTTGCCGAAGCAGATCAGTTCCTCGGCGGCGATGCCGCATTGGCGCAGCGCGGCCATCTTGCTGACGCCGGCGGCGGTGATGTCGAAGATCTGTTCGTCGGAATGGTGGTGCAGCTCCACGCCGGCGTGGGCGTCCAGTTCCCGGCGCAGGCCGGGCGCGTCGGCGCAGGCGGTGATCAGCAGTTTGGCCGGCTGGCGGATGTCTTCGGCGCCGACATGGCTGGCCAGCTTGCCCGGGTCCACCTTGTTGAGGAAGGGGTGGCTGGCGTCGCCGTTGTAGTGGTAGTCCCAGCACAGGTCCACCAGATAGGACGCGGCGAAGCGCTGCGCCAGCCGGGTGACGTCGGCGAACACCGGGTCCGGGATGGGGGTCAGCCGGCGCAGCTCGCCTTGCTGATGGCTCATCGCGCCGTTGGCGCCGATGATCAGCGCGTCGTGGAGGCGGACGTCCAGCAGGGGCAGGATGTCGCGGTAGGGGCGGGCGGAGGCGAAGCCCAACTGGTGGCCGTGTTGGCGCAGCTTGTCCAGCGCGTCCTGGATGGCCGGGCTGATGGTTCTGCCGTTGAAGCAAATGGTGCCGTCGATATCGAAGATGAAGTGCATGGGGTCTCGCTGGGAGGGGGCGGCGGCTGGTTTTTAGCGCCATTTTATGATGTTTGTATTCTAACTGTCTTGCCAACTCGGGTGAAGCCGCCGCGCTGAATGGAATGCCTGTGGACTTGTCAGCAAGCGGTATCGCCCACATTTTCCTTAGAACCTGTTCAAAGTCTGCTGCGCTTCAGCGATACGGCGTTAAAAACAAGCTCAAAATGCTCATGTACCACGAGTACATTCCGCTTTTTCGCTCGTTTTCGCCTTGTCTCGCCCTTGCTCACGAGACTTTGAACAGGCTCTTATATGACCGTTCAACCTGGAGACTGCCGCGCATGAGCCAAAACCTTTGTCTGGATCCGTTGACCGCCGCCGATTTTCCCGCCCTGGCCGAGCTGGCCGGCGAGATCTGGCATCAGCACTTCATCAGCATGATCAGCCGCGAGCAGATCGACTACATGTTGGCCGGCCGCTATGTCCCGGAGAAGCTGTCCGCCTATCTGGAGGCGCCGGACCGCTGGTTTGGCCTGTTGCGGCTGGACGGCAGGCTGGTGGGCTATTGCAGTTACGCGCTGACGGCGACGCCGGGGGAGATGAAGCTGGAGCAGTTGTATTTGTTGGCGGAAATGCGCGGCCGCGGCCTGGGCGCTTACATGCTGGACGCGGTGGAGCGGGCGGCGCGGCAGCGCGGCTGCGATGTGCTGGCGCTGACGGTGAACAAACACAATGCCGGTGCCATCGCGGTGTATCAGCGCGGCGGTTTCCAGGTGCGCGAGGAGGCGGTGTTCGATATCGGCAACGGCTTCGTGATGGATGATTATGTGATGGAGAAGCGCTTGGCCTGAAGGCTGTGAGCAGTCTGCAAGCATGGCCAATGGAAGGGCGCAAGGCGGGATGCCTTGCGCCTTTTCCTTTCAGAGGCCGGTTGGGAGCCTATGACGATCTGCTGCGCTGCGTGGAGCGTTGCACGGTGAGTGCGCCTTCGAAATGTTCACCCGCCTTGTGCGCGCTCCGCTTTCTCCACCGTTTTCGGCTTGTCTCGCCCTTGCTCGCGAGATCGTGAACAGACTCTCAGGACCGCGTGGTTTTGTTGCGGGTCTCCTCCCGCCACATCGCATCCAGATAATGGTGGTACTCGTCGGCGATCCAGCCGGCGGCCTGGCACAGGCCATTCAGCTGGGCCAGGTCCGGATTGGGCATGGCGATCTGCTGGCGCATGATGATCAGCAAGGGGCGCAGCAGGTTCAGCGCTTCCAGGCCGTTGGCCAGCGCTTCCGCGGTTTCGAGTTGGGAGACGGGGGCTGTGGGGACGGGATGTTTATCCATGATGAACTCCTGGCATGGCGTTCCGGGCCGCTTTGACGGCGTGTTCGGAATAGGGCTGAGAAGCCGCGACTGACGAGCGCGGGTTTCGCCTGACAGGTGTGTTCAGCACCAAGGCGGAATGTAGCAGCGGAGCGGTAGGCGGTCAATGCCGAAGGGGAGCGGTAACTGTACGGAATTGCCGCCTTGGATTGGTCTGGATTAATTTGTCTTTGCGCGCGCGGCATCCCGTCGGCGCCGCTGCCTGGAAGAGCAAACATGAATCCTTGGCTATTACTGACCTGCTCCATTGTCGCGGAGGTGATGGGCACCTTGTTGCTGAAGGCGTCGCAGGGGCTGACGCGGCTGTGGCCCACCCTGGCGATGGCGGCCTGCTATCTATTGGCGATCTGGCTGATGGGGCTGGTGAGCAAGAAACTGGAAATCGGTTTGACCTACGCGGTATGGGCCGGGGTGGGCACCGCCGCCACCGCCTTGCTGGGGGTGTGGATCTTCAACGAGGGCGCATCGTTGATGAAGGTGCTGGGCGTGGGCTTCATCGTTGTTGGCGTGGTGCTGCTGAACTTGAGTCAGAGCGCTTGAAGGATGGGAGGCGTAGCAAGGGCAAGCCGGGCAGCTTGCCCTTGTCGCGTCGGAAAGTTTTTAGAGCGTGTTTACGATCTCGCGAGCTAAGGCGAGACAAGGCAAAAACGAGCGAAAAAGCGGAATGTACAAGCGGTACATGAGCATTTTGAGCTGGTACTCACCGTGCAGGGCTTCACGACGCGCAGCAGATCGTAAACAGGTTCTTAGGTGCCGCAGAAGGTCCGATACCCTTGCGCCACTGCCGGCGCGGCCGGCAGCGTGTAGCGCTCCAGACCGGCGCGTTCGGCGTAGGGCTGGCGTAATACGTCCAGCAGCGCCAGCGTCGGGCCCATGTCGCCATGGTCGCTGGCGGCGGCCAGCGCTTCTTCCACCAGGTGGTTGCGCGGGATGTAGAGCGGGTTGGCCTGGCGCAGCGCGGCGGCGCGTTCGGCGGCGGTTTGCGGTTCGGCGTCCAGCCGCTGGCGCCAGCGGGCCAGCCACGGCGCGGCGGCGGCCGGGTCGTTGAAGAGCTGGGTCAGCGCCTGGTCTTGGCCTTCGGCGGCGTCGGCCAGCCGGCGCCAGGCCAGGGTGTGGTCGGCGTCCTGGCGCGCCAGCAGCGCCAGCCAGTCTTCGGCCAGTTCCTGGTCGCTGTCCTGCGCCTGGCTCAGGCCCAGTTTGCGGCGCGCCTGTCGCAGCCAGTGGGCCTGGTAGCGTTCGACGAAGCCTTCGATGACGGCGGTGGCCGCCGGTACCGCGTTCTTGGGCTCGTCCGGGTCCAGCAGCGGCAGCAGGGTTTCGGCCAGCCGGGCCAGGTTCCATTGGGCGATGGCCGGCTGGTTGCCGTAGGCGTAGCGGCCGCCGCTGTCTATGGAGCTGAACACGGTGGACGGGTGGTGGACGTCCATGAAGGCGCAGGGGCCGTAGTCTATGGTTTCGCCGCTGAGCGCCATATTGTCGGTGTTCATCACGCCGTGGATGAAGCCGGCGTGCATCCAGCGGGCGATCAGTTCCGCCTGGCGTTCCGCCGCGGCTTGCAGCAGCGCCAGATAGGGTTGCTCTGCGCCGGTCAGCTCGGGGTAGTGGCGCGCCAGGGTGTAATCGGCCAGCCGGCGCAGCATGTCGCGCTCGCCGCGGATGGCGAAGTACTGGAAGGTGCCGACGCGCAGGTGGCTGGCGGCGACGCGGGTCAGCACCGCGCCGGGCAGCGCCTGTTCGCGGTAGACGGTTTCGCCGGTGGCGGCCACGGCCAGCGCGCGGGTGCTGGGGATGGCGAGCGCGTGCATGGCTTCGCCGATGATCAGTTCGCGCAGCATCGGCCCCACCGCGGCCTTGCCGTCGCCGCGGCGGGAGAACGGAGTGCGGCCGCTGCCTTTGAAGGCGATGTCGCGGCGCTGACCGTTGTGGTCGATGACTTCGCCCAGCAGCAGCGCGCGGCCGTCGCCCAGCGACGGGGACAGGCCGCCGAACTGGTGGCCGGCATAGGCTTGGGCCACCGGCTTGGCGCCGGAGGGCGGCGCGGCGCCGGAGAAGGCGGCGGCCAGCTCGGCGGCGTCGGCCTGGCCGCTGTCCAGGCCCAGTTCCTCCGCCAGCGCGGTGTTCCAGTACAGCAGGGCCGGCGCGGGCGGGGCGTCGGGCTTGACCGGCGCGCAGGCGTCGGGCAGGTCGCGGGCGTAGCTGTGGTCGAAGTCGATGTGGATCATGGCGGGCTCGCTGGGCGGGGTAGGGGATTGAGAACCTGTTTACGATCTGCTGCGCGTTGGTGATACGGCGTTGAAAACACCTTCGAAATGCTCATGTACCGTGTGTACACTCCGCTTTCTCAGCTGTTTTCGCCTTGTCTCACCTTAGCTCGCGAGATCGTAAACACGTTCTGAGACGCCGGCGGCGGGGCAAAGTGCCCGGCCGCCGGCCGGCAAAAAGCCGCCCGTGGGCGGCTGGATTCAACGGCTGCGGCCCTTGCCGGCGCCTGCCGGTTTGCCGCCCGGTTTGCTTATGGGCTTGCCGCGTCCGGTCGGCGCTTTGCCGGCGGCGGGCTTGGCGGCGGCTTTGGCCTGCGCGGGCTTGCCGCGCTGTCCGTGGCCGGCCGTGGCCGCGGCGCGCTGGCCGGGGGCTTTGTTGCGCGACAGCGGCGCGCCCATGCGGTGGCGCACGGCGGCGGCCTTGTCGCCCGGCGGCGTCGGCGGAATCAGGCAGTGCTTGCTGTGGCCGATCAGATCGCTGCGGCCCATCTGGATCAGCGCGTCGTGGAGGATCTGCCAGTTGTCTGGGTGATGGTAGCGCAGGAAGGCCTTGTGCAGCTTGCGGCGGTAGCCGTCGCGCACCACGTCCACCTTTTCCGAGCTGCGCGACAGGCGCTTGAGCGGATTGCGGCGGGTGTGCCACATGGTGGTGGCCATCGCCATCGGCGTGGGGGTGAAGGTTTGCACCTGGTCCAGGCGGAAGTTGTTCTTCTTCAGCCACAGCGCCAGGTTCATCATGTCTTCGTCGCTGGTGCCGGGGTGTGCGGCGATGAAGTAGGGGATCAGATACTGTTCCTTGCCGGCCTGACGGCTGAAGCGCTCGAACAGTTCCTTGAACTTGTCGTAAGCGCCCATGCCCGGCTTCATCATCATGGACAGCGGGCCGTCCTCGGTGTGCTCCGGGGCGATCTTCAGATAGCCGCCCACGTGGTGCTGCACCAGTTCCTTGATGTATTCGGGCGAGCGCACGGCCAGGTCGTAGCGCAGGCCGGACTGGATGTTGATCTTCTTCACGCCAGGCAGCGCGCGCGCCTTGCGGTAGAGCTGGATCAGGTGGCTGTGGTCGGTGTTCAGGTTTTCGCAGATGTCCGGGAACACGCAGGACAGCTTCCTACAGGAACGCTCGATCTTCGGGTCCTTGCAGGAGAGGCGGTACATATTGGCGGTGGGGCCGCCCAGGTCCGAGATGTGGCCGGTGAAGCCCGGGGTCTTGTCGCGGATTTCCTCGATTTCCTTGAGGATGGATTCCTCGGAACGGCTCTGGATGATGCGGCCTTCGTGCTCGGTGATGGAGCAGAAGGTACAGCCGCCGAAACAGCCGCGCATGATGTTGACCGAGTACTTGATCATTTCCCAGGCCGGGATGTTGGCGTCGCCGTAGCTGGGGTGCGGGTTGCGGGCGTAGGGCAGGCCGTAGACGTGGTCCATTTCCTCGGTGGTCAGCGGAATGGGCGGCGGGGTCAGCCACACGTCGCGCTCGCCGTGCATCTGCACCAGCGCGCGGGCGTTGCCGGGGTTGGATTCCAGGTGCAGGGTGCGGCTGGCGTGGGCGTACAGCACCGGGTCGTGGGCCACGGCCTCGTAGGCCGGGATGCGGATCACGGTCTTGGCGCGCTCGGCGCGGCGCTTGGCCAGCCGTTCTTCGCGCGATTCGATGCGGATCACCTGCGGCTTGGACGGGTCCTGGTCCTTGGTGGCTTCGGCCGCCTGCTCCGGGATTTCCTGGTAGGGGTTGAGGTGGGCGTCCACCTTGCCCGGCAGGTCCACCACGCTGGAGTCCATTTCCTGCCATTCTTCGTCCGGACGCCAGCCGTGCGGCGCGATGAAGGCGGTGCCGCGCACGTCGCGGATCTCGCTGAGCTTTTCGCCCCTGGCGGCGCGGTGCGCCACTTCCACCAGCGCGCGTTCGGCGTTGCCGTACAGCAGCAAATCGGCCTTGGAGTTGATCAGCACCGACGGGCGCACTTTCTCGCTCCAGTAGTCGTAGTGGGCGATGCGGCGCAGGCTGGCCTCGATGCTGCCCACCATCACGCCCACGCCGGGGTAGGCTTCGCGGCAGCGCTGGGCGTAGACGGTGACGGCGCGGTCCGGGCGCTTGTTGGCCGCGGCGTGCGGGGTGTAGGCGTCGTCCGAGCGCGGGCGGCGGTCCGCGGTGTAGCGGTTGATCATCGAGTCCATATTGCCGGCGGTGACGCCGAAGAACAGATTGGGCTTGCCCAGTTCGCGGAAGGCGTCGGCGGAGTGCCAGTCCGGCTGGGAGATGATGCCCACGCGGAAGCCCTGGTCTTCCAGCAGCCGGCCCACCAGCGCCATGCCGAAGCTGGGGTGGTCGATATAGCCGTCGCCGGTGATCAGGATGATGTCACAGGAGTCCCAGCCCAGCTGGTCCATTTCGGCGCGGGTCATCGGCAGGAACGGGGCGGGGCCGAAGCGGCTGGCCCAGTACTTGCGGTAGGAGGTGATCGGTTTGGCGGCGTGTGCGGTCGTCATGCTGGCAATGGACTGAAGTTCGAGCAACCCGACATTATGCCATAGTTGCCGCTTGCTTGTTGAATAAGCGCTTGTTTTTTATTGGGAATTGCCTTGGTTGCAGTAGGGTTTTGCCGGAGGGGCGGTTTTGCCCATCAAAATCAAGGCGCTGCGCGCCCTGGCCGCTGGAACGGGGGAAGGCGGCGGCGGCATGACATTCCCTTGCCGCAGGCGTATCCTAGCGGCCCATCGTCAGGCCGCCGCGGCGCGGCCGGGAGAGGAGCGACGGCGGCTTCGGTCCGCGCTGCGTCGCTTCTTCCGCGAGGGAAATCATTGTTTCAGGCAGGAGCTCAAGATGACGAGCCAGATCGTGTTGGTGGATGAGGCGGCGCCAGGCCGCTATGTGGATGAGTTGGAGCAGGGCAAGGTCTTGTATCTGCCCAGCTTCGATTTCAAGCTGCTGGCCGAGGAGGGGGGCTTGCTGGATCCGGCCGTCGCCGATCCCAAGCGCAAGAACATCAGCCTGGAGCCGGACAACGGCGCCTTGCACGGCGTGGTGGGAGGCGCGGAGCGGGAGGCGGCGGTGCGCGGTTTGATCGCGCGTTACCAGCGGGCGGCGGCCGATCTGGCCGCGCGGCTGTTGCCGGAATACCAGGGCAAGCTGCGCGCCGCGCCCACCAGCCTGCGGCTGATGCGGGTGGAAGACCGCCGGACCTCCTGGCGCAAGGACGACAGCCGGCTGCACGTGGACGCGTTTCCGTCCCGCCCCAATTACGGCGAACGCATTCTGCGGGTGTTCTGCAACATCAATCCGCATGGCGAGCCCAGGGTGTGGCGGGTGGGCGAGCCGTTCACCGACATGGCGCGGCGCATGCTGCCGCGGGTGCCGCGGCAATGGCCGGGCTCGGCGGCCTTGCTGGCGGCCTTGAAGATCACCAAGCGCAAGCGCAGCGCTTACGACCACATCATGCTGCATCTGCATGACGCGATGAAGGCGGACCTGGATTACCAGCGCCAATGCCCGCAGGAAACCATGCCGTTTCCGCCCGGCTGCGCCTGGGTCTGTTTCTCCGACCACGCGTCGCACGCGGTGATGTCCGGCCAGTTCATGCTGGAGCAGACTTTCTGGCTGCCGGCGGCGGAGATGAGTGATCCGAAACGTTCTCCACTAAGTTTGTTGGAAGATATTGCCGGCAAGTCCCTGGTTTAAGGTGATGTTCGTGTTTGGCTGGCTGAAAAAACGATTGAGTGGACGGGGTGGGGTTACTCACGAGGTGACTGCAAAGCGGCCAATGAGCCCGAAAGGGTTTAGCGAGGAGCAGCTGCGCCGCTTGGGAGAGGCTGCGGAGGATCACGTCTGGGGCAACCGGGACGAAGTTCAGGCCAGCCGGGAGTGTATCTGTACTGCGTGTTACTCCCGATTTCCTCCTTCCGCAGTATTGAGATGGCAGGATGATGGTGGTTCTGCGATCTGCCCGAATCCAGGTTGCGGCTTTGGTGGGTCGGTATTGGGAGATGCCTCCGGTTTGTGTCTGGACGACTACGATTACTCAATGTTTGCTGACAGGCAAAATTGATGCTTTGCCGGCCTGCGGGAAGGTTGGTACGCGGGGTCTCAAGTATTGAGCAAAAATCGGTTACAATCTTCGATTAGTCATAAACTCGCACCGCACAAAACAATGAGCACGGAAAACAACGCGCCGGTTGTCAGCAACTTCATCCGCAACATCATTGACGAGGACCTGGCCTCCGGCAAGCACAGCAGCATCGTCACCCGCTTCCCGCCGGAACCCAACGGTTTCGCCCATATCGGCCACGCCAAGGCCATTTGCCTGAACTTCGGCCTGGCCGAAGATTACCAGGGCAAGTGCAATCTGCGCATGGACGACACCAATCCGGAGAAAGAGTCGCCGGAGTACGTGCAGTCCTTCATCGACGACATCAGCTGGATGGGCTTCAAGTGGGACGGCGACGTGCGTTTCGCTTCCGACTACTTCGACCGCCTGTACGGTTACGCGGTGGAGCTGATCCAGGCCGGCAAGGCCTATGTGGACGATCTGTCCGCCGAGGAAATGCGCCAGTACCGCGGCAGCCTGACCGAGCCGGGCAAGAACAGCCCCTACCGCGAGCGCGGCGTGGAGGAGAACCTGGATCTGTTCTCCCGCATGAAGAACGGCGAGTTTGCGGACGGCAGCAAGACGCTGCGCCTGAAGATAGACATGTCTTCCGGCAACATCAATCTGCGCGATCCGGCCATCTACCGCATCCGCCGCGCGCATCATCACCGCACCGGCGACAAGTGGTGCATCTACCCGATGTACGACTACACCCACTGCATTTCCGACGCCATCGAGGGCATCACCCACTCCTTGTGCACGCTGGAATTCGAAGACCACCGTCCGCTCTACGACTGGGTGCTGGACAATATCAGCATCGGCTGCCATCCGCGCCAGTATGAGTCGTCGCGGCTGGAGCTGCTGTACACGCTGACCTCCAAGCGCAAGCTGCTGGCGCTGGTCAACGAAGGCGCGGTGAGCGGCTGGGACGATCCGCGCATGCCCACCATCGCCGGCATGCGCCGCCGCGGCTACAGCCCGGCCGGCATCAAGCTGTTCGCTCAACGCATCGGCGTGTCCAAGAGCGAGAACATCATCGACATGGCCATTCTGGAAGGCGCGGTGCGCGAGACGCTGGAAAACGATTCGCCGCGCGTGATGGCGGTGGTGAATCCGCTGAAAGTGACGCTGAACAATTACGACGCCGCCGTCACCGCCAGCCGCAGCGCGCCCTTCCATCCGCATCATCCGGAGTTCGGCGAGCGCGAAGTGCCGATCGCCCGCGAGATCTGGATCGAGCAGGACGATTTCGCCGAAGTGCCGCCGCCCAAGTGGCAGCGCCTGACCGTTGGCGGCGAAGTGCGCTTGCGCTACTCCTATGTGATCAAGTGCGAGGAAGCGGTCAAGGACGCGGCCGGCAATGTGGTGGAGCTCAAGTGCAGCATCGACCACGACACCCTGGGCAAGAACCCGGAAGGCCGCAAGGTCAAGGGCGTGATCCACTGGGTGTCCGCCGAACACGCGATCGAGGCCGATGTGCGCTGGTACGAGCGCCTGTTCACCGAGCCGCGTCCGGACGCGGTGCGCGGCGAGGACGGCGAGTACGCCGACTTCCGCCAGTTCTTGAACCCGGAATCGCTGAAGTTGGTGCCGACCTATGTCGAGGCCTCGGTGCTGCAGGCCGAGCCGGAGTCCCGCTTCCAGTTTGAACGCCTGGGCTATTTCGTCACCGACCGTTACGAGCATCAGCCGGGGGTCAAGGCGGTGTTCAACCGCAGCGTGGGCCTGAAGGACAGCTGGAGCAAATAAGCTCGAGCGCCCGGCCGGAAGCTTTGCGCGTCCGACCGGGCCATGACTTTCAGCAATGGCGGGCCCCAGGGTCCGCCATTTTTACGGCCTGCACGCCTTCCAATAAGAACCAAGGATCAACGATGAAACTATCCGTGAAACCGCTTGCCCTGTCCCTGTTGGCCGCCGGCCTGCTCTCCGCCTGCGCCGCCACGCCGGGCAAGGGCAATTACGTTGAAGACAAGACTTACAAGATCACCATCCTGCACACCAACGACCACCACGGCCGTTTCTGGCCCAATAGCGACGGCGAATACGGGCTGGCCGCGCAGAAAACGCTGGTGGACCAGGTGCGCGCCGAGGTCAAGGCCGCGGGCGGCTACATGCTGTTGCTGTCCGGCGGCGACATCAACACCGGGGTACCGGAGTCCGATCTGCAGGACGCGGAGCCGGACTTCCGCGGCATGAGCCGCATCGGCTACGACGCGATGGCGGTGGGCAACCACGAGTTCGACAAACCGGTGCCGGTGCTGATGAAGCAGCGCCAGTGGATCAACTTCCCGATGTTGTCCGCCAATATCTATCAAGACGGGCAGCGCATGTTCGATCCCTACGCGATGTTCAATCTGGGCGGGGTGAGGGTGGCGGTGCTGGGCCTGACCACCGACGACACCGCCAAGATGGTGAACCCGGAACAGGTCAAGGGCATCGAGTTCCGCAGCCCGATCGCCGAGGCCGGCAAGCTGGTGCCTGAGCTGCGCCAGAAGGCCGACATCGTCATCGCCGCCACCCATATGGGCCACTACACCGACGGCCAGCACGGCGTGAACGCGCCGGGCGACGTGGAAATGGCGCGCGCGGTGAAGGGGCTGGACCTGATCGTGGGCGGCCACAGCCAGAACCCGGTGTGCATGAAGGCGGAAAACCAGCGCGACGACGCCTATGTGCCGGGCGCGCCCTGCGCGCCGGACCGCCAGAACGGCGCCTGGATCGTGCAGGCGCACGAGTGGGGCAAATACGTGGGCCGCGCCGATTTCGAGTTCCGCAACGGCAAGCTCAAGCTTTCCAAATACCAGCTGATGCCGGTCAACCTGAAGAAAAGCGTCAAGGGCGTGGACGGCAAGGAGCAGAAAGTGCCGTACACCCAGCTGATCGAGGAGGACGGCAAGCTGCGCAACTTCCTGCAAAGCTATCAGAACAAGGGCCAGGCGGCGCTGGACGTGCCGGTGGGCCGGACCAGCGCCAAGCTGGACGGCGACCGCGGCGTGGTGCGCAGCCAGCCCACCAATCTGGGCGTGTTCATCGGCCGGGTGATGATGGCCAAGGTCAAGGCGGACTTCGCGGTGAGCAATTCCGGCGGCATCCGCGATTCGCTGCCGGCCGGCGCGATCAACTACCGCGACGTGCTGAAGGTGTTCCCCTTCGGCAGCACCCTGGCGTACGTGGATCTGAACGGCGAAGAAGCGCTGGACTATCTGAAAGCCGCCGCGCGGATGACGCCCGGCGCCGGCGCCTTCGGCCAGTTCGCCGGGGTCAAGCTGCGCATCGTCGGCGGCCAGCTGCAGCAGGCGCTGATCGGCGGCCAGCCCATTGATCCGTCCAAGACCTATCGGATGGCGATCAACAGCTTCATCGCCGCCGGCGGCGACGGCTACCCGCTGATGAACAAGCATCCGGGCTACGTCAACACCGGCTTCGTCGACGCCGAGATGCTGCGCGAGCACATCGCCGCGCATTCGCCGATAGACGCCGGCGCCTACGCGCCCGGAGACGCGGTGACGCGCAACTGAGCGCGGCCGGCAAATAGACAATTCAGCCGCGGCCGAAGGTCGCGGTTTTGCGAAAGAACCTCATGGATTACCAAAGCTTGAGCCGGACGGTGTCGCACGCCTTGCGTCACGAGCCCTGGCTGTATGAACTGGAGCTGGACGACGCCGGCTGGGTGCCGTTAACGGCCTTGCTGGCGGCACTGCGCGCCGAGCGTGAAGAATGGCGCGATCTGGCGGTTTCTGACCTGATTGAAATGATCGCGCGTTCCGAGAAGAAGCGACATGAGATCGACGGCGACTGCATCCGCGCGTTTTACGGCCATTCTTTGCCGGGCAAATTGTCAAAACAGCGGAGCGCGCCGCCGGCGTGGCTCTACCATGGAACGTCGCCGGAAACCGCCGCGTTGATACGGCAAAGCGGCTTGCTGCCCATGGGGCGGCAGTATGTGCATTTGTCGGTAGATACCGAAACTGCGATGCAGGTGGGTGGCCGTAAGGCAGGTGCGCCAGTTTTGCTCAAGGTGGATGCCGCCGCAGCGCATGCGGCGGGAACGGCCTTCTATCACGGCAATGAGATGGTGTGGTTGGCGGATGAGGTGCCGGCCGAATTCATTCTGCCGACAGCTTGGTAAACGGGGTCCGGTCGAGCGGACCTGCTGGGCACTTGTAGACTAAAACCGCAGCCCAGGCTGCGGTTTTTTCTTGCGGGCCTTGCCGGCCGCGGCTTGGCGGCTTGCTGGCCTTTGGGTCCGGTGAATACGCGGGCGCGCTTGCCTAGGGTAATGGAGGCAGTGGCAGCTTGAGACGGTGGCCGCCTTCCGCGCGTCGACGCGTGGAGGCCGGCCTGAGAGGTTTGGCGTTTGAACCCTTACAGGAGAACGATCATGGCTCAGCAAGGCGTATTCACTCTTCCCCCGCGCATCAACTTCGGCGTCACCGCGTTGACCAACGCGGCTTACCAGCAAAACATCACCGTGTACGTGGACAATGAGCCGCGCGCCACTTTCAGCGGCAGCGGCGTGGACGACCGCAACCTGGGCACCCGGGTGATCAATTCCGGCTCCGGCGCGGTGCGGATCGCGGTGACGGTCAACGGCAAGCAGTCGGATCTGGTGTCCAGCCAGGTGGTGCTGGCCAATCGCCTGAACCTGGCCTTGGTGGGCGCGGAAGACGGCGCGGATCAGGATTACAACGATTCGATCGTGGTATTGAACTGGCCGCTGGGTTAAGGCTCGCCTGACGGATGAACAAAGCCCCCTGGCGGGGGCTTTGTCGTTTTAGTCTTCCAGGGTTTCGTGGCTGGCGGCCTTGCCCTCGCGCCAGTAGCTGGCGGCGCGGATGCGGCTCTTGTCTATGCCGCGTTCCTCGCGCAGGTGTTGGCGCACCGCGCGGATGGCGTGGTATTCGCCGGCGGCCCAGACAAAGCCTTCGCCCGCCGGCAGCGTCAGCGGCTTGAGCGCGGCGAGCAGCGCCGGCTCCGCGGCTTCGGCGTCCTGGTGCACCCAGCGGACGTCGGCGTTGGGGTGCTCGGGCAGTTCGCAGCGCTGGTCCGCCTCGCTGGTTTGCAGCAGGGCGATGACCTTGGCGGCGGGCGGCAGTTCGGCCAGGCGGCGGCGGATGGCGGGCAAGGCGGATTCGTCGCCGATCAGCAGATGCCAGTCGAAAGCCGCCGGAATGACCAAGGAGCCGCGCGGGCCGCCTATGCCCAGGTATTGGCCGGGCTTGGCCTGGGCCGCCCAGCTGGTGGCGGGGCCGGCCTCGTGCAGCACGAATTCCAGGTCCAGCTCCAGCCGTTCCGGGTCGAAGCGGCAGGGGGTGTAGTCGCGCGCGGTTGGGCGCGGCTGGCCTTCCGGATAAATCAGGGTTTCGTCCACCAGCGCCGGCAGCGCGGGCTTGGCGTCCGGATGCTCGGGGAAGAACACTTTGAGGTGGTCGTCGAAGGAGGCGGTGGCGAAGCCGGCCAGTTCTTCGCCGCCCAGGGTGACGCGGATCAGCTTGGGGCCGAGCGAGCGGATGGCGCGCACTTGCAGCAGGCGGAAGCGCAGCGGGTGGCGCAGGCGCTGCACGGTCAGTTCGGGTGTGGTCATAGGGAGTCCTGTGTTGAAGTCGTGGCTGGGCGCTTGGGGGCGTAAATCGTTCTTAGCGGGTCTTAGCCGGTGTCGCCCAGAATTTGCTCACAGGCCTGTCTCAGGATGGCGGCGATGCGGCGCTGTTCGTTCTCGTCGACGTTGGCGGTTCGCATCAGCGCTTGCTTCAGTTCGCCGCGGGCCCGGGTCAGTTCCGGAATCCAGCTGCCGGCGGCGTCGTCCGGCGGCGGCATTTCTCCGGTCAGCGCACGGCGGATCGAGTTCATCTTGCGCGCGATGTGCTTCAGCCGCGCCATCATCCATTCCACTTGCTCGCGGTTCTGCTCCAGATAGACGCGGCCGGCTTCCGCCAGCGCGTAGCATTTGCGGTTGCCTTCTTGGCTCACGGTGACGTGGGCCAGTTCCTCCAGATAGGTCAAGGCCGGGTAGACCATGCCGGGGCTGGGGCTGTAAAAGCCGTTGCTGCGGCTTTGCAGCGCCTTGATCAATTCGTAGCCGTGGCTGGGCCGCTCTTCCAGCAGGGCCAGCAACAGCAGCTGCAGTTCGTCGGAGCTGAATTTGCGGCCGCGGGTCATGCTCTCGTCGTCGCCGCCGCCGAAGCCGCCGAATCCTCCGTGGCGGCCATGGCCGCCGCCGTGGCCGTGCCGGGCCATCGCGTGGAGGCGATGATGCGCGTGGCGTCCGCCCAGGCGGCGGAGCAGGGTGTCGAGACGGTGAGGCATGACGGCTCTCCTGAAGAAAATATATCTTAAGATATGTTTTTCGATATAAGAAAGTCAAGCCGGCCTCATGGGAAAGGAGCTGGGCTGTGGCGTTTTTGGCACGGGGCAAAAGAAAAGCCGCCCGGAGGCGGCTGGAAGAAAGTGGGCGCGGTTTCAGTCGCCGCTGACCACGTCCACGCCCTTGGGCGGCACGAAGGCGAAGCGGGAGGCGGGAAGCGGCGGGTTCCGCTGCGGCGCGCTGAAGCTGACCTTGGTGTGGTTGCCGAAGCTGTCGGTCAATTCCATTTCCACCAGCATATTGGCCTTGAAGCCCATGCGGATGGCGCTGAAGCTGTTGTCGGCCTGCTTGGGGCTGGCGGACAGCCATTCCACCTCGCCGCTCTTGCCGGCTTCCTTCAATTGATAGTTCTGTTCGATGGCGTTGTTGCCGGCCAGCAGCGCGGCCGGGCTGGAGCCCAGCGCCGCGCCCTGCGCCTTGCGGGTGACTTGCGCCAGGTCCTTGTCGTAGACCCACAGCGTCTTGCCGTCGCCGACGATCAATTGTTCATAGGGCTTGTTGTACTCCCAGCGGAATTTGCCGGGACGGGCGATTTCCAGCCGGCCGCTGGCTTCCTCGCGCTTGTTCTTGTTGCTGACCACTTGCTTGAAGTCGGCGCTCAGGGTTTTGTTGCCGGCGACGAAGGCCTTGAGCTGGGCGACGGCGTCGGCGCTGGCGGCGGCCGGCAGCGCCAGCGCGGCGACGGCGAAAGAGGCGGAAATCAGTGTTTTCATCTTCATGCGGTTCAAGTCCTTGGCGCGCGGCGCGCTGCCGCCGCAAAGCAGGTGAGACCGCCGCCGCCGGTCGTGGTTTCCGGGCGCGGGGGCGGCGGCGGCGCCTATGTGTTAGCGATTATTGCGCGGCGGAGGCGTCCGGAGCGGCTGCGGCCGCGCCTTCGTCGTCGGCTGCCGGCGGCTGGCTCAGCACGCGCAGCGCCAGGCCCAGCGATTTCAGCCATTCCGGCTTGTCCAGGCGCTCCAGGTCCAGGATGTCCGCCTCGGTGGGCTGGAAGGCGAACACCGGCTTGCCGAGGTTGCTGTAGCGGATGTCGGCGTGGGCCTGGCCGCGGAAGCGCGGGCTGTCGAAGCGTATGGTCTGGCGGATGGCCAGCAGGTCGCCGCCGCGGCTGACGTAGAGATCGCTGACGGTGTTGCTGTTCAGCGGGGTGTCGTCGGAGGCCTTGATCAGGCTGTCGACCAGTTGCAGCAGGCTTTCGCTGCCCAGCGGGCCGGGCTTGATCTGCGGCTTGCGCGCGGCTTCCTGGCGCGCCACCTGGATCAGGCCGGCGATGATGTGGGAGGCCAGCTGGTTTTCCTGGGCGCGGCTCATGGCGATGCGCAGCCGGTAGCGCGCGCCCAGTTCCGCGGCGCGCGGGTCCAGCGGCTGGAAGCTGAACGCCTGTTTGTCCACCTTGGCGTAGGCTTCGTCCAGCAGTTTAGGCATCGCCTGGTACATGGCCTGGAGCGGGAAGTTGTCGGCCACGCGCTGCGGCAGCCGCACGCGCAGGAACTTGCCCTCGTAGGCCTGCATTTCCGGCACGAACAGGTAGGCGGCGGACGGGTCCACCAGCAAGGACAGGTCCTTGGCGTGGAATTGCAGCGGCAGCTGCACGCTGGTCAGCAGGTTGCGGCGTTCCAGGCGCAGCGCCGGGATCAGCTCCAGCTTGCCGCCCGGCACGTCCAGCGCGGCCTTGACGTTGAGGCGCATGCTGCGGGCGATCTGGTCGGCGGCGGAGGCGGCGGCCTGTTCCAGCTTGCCGCCGTCTTCCTTGGCCTTGTCGACGTCGGCGACGCTCAACTCGTCGAAGCCGATGTCGGCGTCGATGTTGTAGCCCTTGCTGTTCCAGTTTTGCAGCATGATCTTGCGGACGGCCTGATCGGCGCTCTTGTTGGCGAGGGGCGAGACGCAGCCGGTCAGCAGCGCGACGCCGCACAACGCGGCGCACAGTCCCAGTTTTTTCAGACGCATGGTGTTTCCTTGAGCGAGATTCTGCGCCGGACGGGAAGGTGCGGTTCGGCGCGAGCCGAACAGTTTAACGCATTCGGCATCGCCTATGTCATGCGGGGGCCGGCGCGAGGCGGCCCCGGCGGGGGATCAGCTGAATTTATTGGTGATCGGGTAGCGCCAGTCTTTGCCGAAGCCGCGATGGGTGACGCGCGGGCCCACCGGCGCCTGGCGGCGCTTGTACTCGTTGACCTTCAGCAGCCGCACCACGCGGCGCACGTCGGCCTCGGCGTAGCCTTCGGCGATGATGGCGTCGGCGGACAGGTTTTCCTCCACGTAGCGCGCCATGATGGCGTCCAGCACCTCGTAAGGCGGCAGGCTGTCCTGATCGGTCTGGTCCGGACGCAGTTCCGCCGACGGCGGCCGGGTGATGATGCGTTCCGGGATGATCTCGCCTTGCAGATTGCGCCAGCGGCACAGTTCGAACACCAGGGTCTTGGCCACGTCCTTGAGCACGGCGAAGCCGCCGGCCATGTCGCCGTACAGGGTGCAGTAGCCGGTGGTCATTTCCGATTTGTTGCCGGTGGTGAGCACCAGCTTGCCGCTCTTGTTGGACAGCGCCATCAGCAGGGTGCCGCGGATGCGCGCCTGCAGGTTTTCCTCGGTGGTGTCCTCGGCCAGGCCGGCGAAGCTGGGCGCCAGCGCCTGGACGAAGCTTTCGTACATCGGCCAGATTTCGATTTCCTCGTACTTCACGCCCAGGCGGGCCACCATGTCGCGGGAATCGGTCACCGAGATGTCCGCGGTGTAGCGCGAGGGCATCATCACCGCGTGCACCTTGTCCGCGCCCAGCGCGTCCACCGCCACCGCCAGCGTCAGCGCGGAGTCTATGCCGCCGGACAGGCCCAGCAGCGCGCCGGGGAAGCCGTTCTTGCCGATGTAGTCGCGCACGCCGGTCACCAGCGTGCGGTAGACGCTTTCCAGCGGGCCGGGCAGCGCGGCCTTGGCGCCGGGCAGCAGGTCGCCGCCGTCGAAGTCGACGATCAGCAGTTCCTCGTCGTAGGCGGCGGCCTGGGCCACCACCTCGCCGGCGCGGTTGACGGCGAAGGAGGCGCCGTCGAACACCAGTTCGTCCTGGCCGCCGCTCAGGTTGACGTAGGCGAAGGGCAGGCCGGTTTCCTCGGCGCGGAAGCGCACCACGTCGTGGCGGGTTTCAATCTTGTTGCGATGGAAGGGCGAGGCGTTGAGCACCACCACCACGTCGGCGCCGGCGTCGGCGGCCTCGGCGGCCGGGTCGACCGACCACACGTCTTCGCAGATCAGCACGCCCACCTTGGCCTCGCCCTGCTGGAACACCAGGGGCGCGGCGCCGGGGGTGAAGTAGCGGCATTCGTCGAACACTTCATCGTTGGGCAGCAGCATCTTGTGATACTGGCCCAGCCGGTTGCCGTCGCGCAGCACGGTGGCGGCGTTGAAGCGTTCCGCGCCCATCCGGGCCGGGTGTCCCACCACCAGGGTGATGCCGTCCAGCTCCAGCAACTCGTCCAGCGCCTGGCTGCAAGCGCGGTAGAAACTGTCGCGCAGCAGCAGGTCTTCCGGGCTGTAGCCGGTCAAGGCCAGCTCCGGCGTAACCAGCACGTCCGCGCCCTGGGCGATGGCGGCGTGGGCGAGGTCGAGGATTTTGCGGGTGTTGCCGGCGATGTCGCCGACGACGGGGTTGAACTGGGCGAGCGCGATACGCATCTTGATAGGGAACCGAATGTTTCGAGATAGATGGAATTTTACCTGATAGACGGCGCAAACGCCCGAGAGGAATCATGGAGTCGCTGCAATTGCATGAGGGAGTGGGCGCCTGGAGCGCGGAACAATGGGCCGGCCTGGAGGAGGGCGGCAATCTATTCACCGGCTGGCGCTGGCTGCAGGCGCTGGAGCAGGCCGGCTGCGTGGGGGAGGCCAGCGGCTGGTTGCCCTTGCCGCTGGGCCTGGAGCGGAGCGATGGCCTGCGCGGTCTGGCGCCGGCTTATCTGAAGCGGCATTCGCGCGGCGAGTATGTGTTCGACTGGGCCTGGGCCGAGGCCTATGCGCGAGCCGGCCTGCATTACTACCCCAAGCTGGTGGTGGCTTCGCCGTTCAGCCCGGTGAGCGGCCGGCGGCTGCTGGGCGACGCGGCGGCCTGGCCGCAATTGATCGCCGGCCTGGAGCAGGTGGTAGAGGAGCATGGCCTGTCGTCGGCCCATGTGTTGTTTCCCTCCGACGCGGAGGCGCGGAGCCTGGGCGAGGCCGGCTGGCTGCTGCGCGAGGGCGTGCAGTTTCACTGGCGCAACCGTGGCTATGTCGACTTCGACGCCTTCCTGGCCACGCTAAGCCGCGACAAACGCAAGAAAATCCGCCAGGAGCGGCGCAAGGTGGCCGAGGCCGGCGTCAGCGTGCGCGCATTGCGTGGCGAGGCCATAGCCGCCGAGGACTGGGCGCTGTTCTATCGTTGTTACCGCCAGACCTATCTGGAGCATGGTTCCGCGCCCTATTTGAACCCGGCCTTCTTCGCGCTGCTGGCGGAACGGCTGGGCCGGCATTGCCTGATGTTCGTCGCGGAGCGAGATGGGGAACCGGCGGCGGCCAGCCTGTGCCTGGTGCAGGACGGCGTGCTGTACGGGCGTTACTGGGGCGCGCTGATCGACATTCCCTGCCTGCATTTCGAGTTGTGCTACTACCAAGGGTTGGAGTATGCGATTCGCGCCGGCCTGCAATGCTTCGAGGGCGGCGCTCAGGGCGAGCACAAGCTGGCGCGCGGTTTTGAGCCGGAGCGGACCTGGTCCGCCCACTATATCGCGGACCCGCGCTTTCGCGCGGCGATAGCAGGCTGGCTGCGGCGCGAGCGCGAAGGGGTGGGCGAGTATGTCGACGCGCTTTTTTCTCATTCCGCTTACAAAACACTTGCGCCGGATGAATAGGGCTTATATACTGCGCAGCCTCTGTGAACGAAACGCCAAGCGCCTTGTTTCACGGGGATTCTGGAGAGGTGGATGAGTGGTTTAAGTCGCACGCCTGGAAAGCGTGTTTAGGGTAATACCCTAACGGGGGTTCGAATCCCCCCCTCTCCGCCAGAATCGACAAAAACTGCCCAGGCGGTTTTTTTATTGCTCCGGCCCGGCCGGCGCAAACAAGCAGGACACCTCCGGAGAGGTGGATGAGTGGTTTAAGTCGCACGCCTGGAAAGCGTGTTTAGGGTAATACCCTAACGGGGGTTCGAATCCCCCCCTCTCCGCCAAAGCAAGCAAAAAGCCCTGACTGAAACAGTCAGGGCTTTTTCGCGTTCGGCCTTGCTCAATCCAGCGCCTGGAAGTCCTCGGTGCGCTCCGCCCAGGCGAAGATGGCGCTCAGTTCCGGCGGCGGCGCGGTCAGCTTGCGCAGCGTCAGGTCCATCCAGGAGCCGCTGACCTCGTGACGCGCGGCCAGGCGGCCGTCCTCCTTGTAAATCTCGTGGCGGATGCAAAAGCGTTTGCCGTCCTGGCTCAGGCCGGCGATGGCCAGGCGCACGTGGATGCGTTCGCTCAGCCGCAGTTCCTTGAAATACTCGGTCCACTCCTTGAAAATGACCGGGCCAAACCCCTGCGCCTGGAATTGTTCAAAGCCGAAGCCTTGGCCGCGCAGCCATTCTATGCGGGCATGGGTACAGAAGTCGGCGTAGGCGGTGTGGCGGACGTGCTGGTTGGCGTCGCAGTCGGACCAGCGCACTTCCAGCGGATGGCAAAACGGTTCCAAACCAATCTCCTCGAACGGCAGCGGTTAGCATGAAGGCGGGCGGTGCATGATCTTGGCATTGCCCGCGCGCGGGGGTCAAGCGCTTTGCCGCAAGCCGTTTCAGCCCAGGCGGCGGCGCAGAAAGCCGGCCACGGCGCCGGCAACGAGCTCCGGCTGTTCCCGGTGCGGCAGGTGACGGACGCCCGGCAGCAGCAAGAGTTCGGCCGCTTCCCGGCTCAGGCTCAGGTAGCGCCGGGGATGCAGCGCGCTGCCGTATTCGTCTTCCTCGCCGTGAATGGCCAGCAGCGGGCAATGCAGGGCGGGCAGTTCCGCGGCCAGGTTCCAGCCGGCGAAGCCCGGGGCCAGCCAGGTTCGCACCCAGGCGTTCAGCACCCAGTCCGCCTTGTCGCCGTGATAGCGGCGCAGCTTTTCCCGCTGCTCCGGCCGGCTCAGCTGTTGTTGCGCGGCGCGGATGCCGCCGAGGGTGCGTTCTTCGACGAAGGCTTGCGCCGATTCCGTGATCAAGGCCTGGCAGGCGGCCGGCCGCAGCGCGGCGCAATGCGCGGCGATGGCGCCGCCCACGCTGTGGCCGAAGGCGATGAAGCGGCCGATGTTCCAGCCGGCCAGCAGTTCGGTTAGGAGCAGGGCCTCGCGGCGGATGAAGTCCAGTTCCGGCCACTGGGCGCGGGGACTGGAGCGGCCATGGCCCAGCCGGTCGTAGGCGAGCACCGCGCAGCCGGAGGCGGCGCGCAGCTGCGCGGGAAAGTCGCGCCATAGCTCGACGCAGCCCAGCGAGTCGTGGAACAGCAGGATCAGCGGCGCGGCCGGGTCGGCGGCGGGCCAGAGGCGGGAGAAGACCTCGCCGCCGTCCAGCGGGGTCATGCGGTCCTGGGCCGCCGGCGGCGCGCTCTTCACGCGCGGCTCCGGCATGCGGAAGGGAAGGGCGCTGCGCCGGTTTGAACGCTGGCGCGGCGATCAAAATTGTCGATGTTAACCGTGTCGGCGCTCAAGGCCGGAAAAGAGGACGTTGGCATCGGACGATTGTTGGCGCGGGCGCGGCGCTTGTCAATCGCCGCTGAGCGGCCGTGGGCTTGGGCCGCGTCGCCGCGCCGGGAGAATACAGATGCAAGCGTGGTTTCGACGGTTCTTGTGCGCGGGCCTGCTGGCCGTCGCGGCGCCGACGGCCGCATCGGCCGCGGCGCTGCTGATCGCGGTGGAGGACGACTGGCCGCCGTATTCGGTGCGCGGCGCCGACGGCGCGGCGCAAGGGCTGGCGCCGCAACTGGCGCGCGAGGCGTTTCGCCGCCAGGGCGTGGCGGTCCGCTTTGTTTCGGTGCCGTTTGCGCGTTGCCTGATGCTGGCGCGCGTCGGCCGCGCCGCCGGCTGCCTCAGCGCCACCATCACCGACGACAATAGAAGCCAGTTCTGGTGGCATCCAACGCCGATGTTCACCGAGGAGCTGGCCATCTTCGCCTACGCCTCCAGCAAGACTGGGCTGGGCATGCGGGACCTGGCCAAGCGCCGGGTGGGCATCACCCAGGACTATACCTATCCCAGCGCCTTCATGAATGATCCCAACATCATCAAATCAGTGGCCAACTCGGACGACGATCTGATTCGCATGCTCTTGGCCCGGCGCGTGGATTACGTGCTGATGAACACGCTGCCGGGGCAGCTGCGCATCCGCGGCAATCCCTCCGCCGGCCGAGTCCGCAAGGTGGGGCGCATCAGCCAGGACGGTTTCTGGCTGGCTTTCTCCAAGGCGAAGCCCAAGGGCAAGGAGCGCGCGGAGCAGTTTGAGGCCGGCCTGCGCTCGATGCGCCGCGACGGCAGCTACGCGCGCCTGCTCAAGACCTTCCAGACCCCTCCCGCCGGGAAATAAGCGCGGGCGGCAGGGCGCGAAACCGCAAAAACGGCGAGCCAATGCCGTAATCATGCACTTGATTCGCATTCACAACTTTTTACACCGTTTTATCGTGAATTTACCCGCAATTTACAAAAACGGTGGTTTTCAAAAAAAACGCTTCATAACAGGCTGTTCTAATAAGCAACGGTTTAGAGCCGTTGACAACGCCTCGCAGAGACCCTGAGCCAGGACGCGCCGACGCAGGCAGTAGCCGTCGCACGGCAAGGAGGCGCAAGGCGGGATCTGGGGTTTTGTTGGCGGGTCTTGGAGCCTGTTCAACATCCCGCGAGCCAGAGCGAGACCCGGTGAAAAGCGCTGAGATGCATGAGCATTTGGCCGTGGTTTTCAACGCCGCAGCGCCGCAGATTGTGAACAGCTTCTTAAACCGCTTCCAAACAGGACTGCCGCGCCCTTGGCTCAGAGCAGTCCGTTTGACCTCGACAAGGCTTCCGCTTGCGCCTGGATTGGCCCGCCCATCCTGAATACCCGCTCATATGGAGAAATAATAATGCGCTATTCGCCGCGACAGCTGTTGTCGCTTGCCCTGCTATTGTCCGCGCCTGCCTGGCTGACCGCTTGCGGTTCGCCGCAGCAGCCGGCCGCCGCCGTGCCGCAAGTCACCGTGGAGACCGTCGCGCCCGGTGACGTGCCGATGACCATGGAACTGGTGGGCGAAACCGCCGGTTACCGCGACATCGAGGTGCGCGCCCGCGTCGGCGGCATCCTGCTCAAGCGCACCTATGTGGAAGGGCAGCCGGTGAAACAGGGCCAGCCCTTGTTCCAGATTGATCCCGCGCCTTACCAGGCGCAACTGGAGCAGGCCAAGGGCGCGCAGGCGCAGCAGCTGGCCGCCTTGCAAAAGGCCGACGCCGACCTGGAACGCATCCGGCCCTTGTACCGCGAACAGGCGGTGGCGCGGATGGATTACGACAACGCGATGGCCGCGTTCAACGCCGCCAAGGCCGCCAAGCAGTCCGCCGACGCCAAGGTCAAGGAAGCCCAACTCAACCTGGACTACACCCGCGTGGCGGCGCCGATTCCGGGCCTGACCAGCAAGCAGGTGCAGTCCGAAGGCAGCCTGATCCGCGTGGACGCCGCCGAGCCGCTGACCACCATTTCCCAGCTCAACCCCATCTACGTCAACTTCGCCATCTCCGAGCAGGATAGCCTCAACTACGAGCACAGCCTGGCCGCCGGCCAAGTCAGCGCCCAGGAGCAGGACCAGCACCCGGTGCGCATCCGCCTGGCCGACGGCCGGGTCTACGCGCAAAGCGGCAAGCTGGATTTCCGCGACAATCGCGTGGACCCCAAGACCGGCACCATCAGCGCGCGCGCGCAATTTCCCAATGCGGACGAGCGTCTGTTGCCGGGCCAGTTCGTGCGCGTGCTGCTGGATCTGGGCGTGCGCAAGAACGTGCTGACCGTGCCGGAGCAGGCCATTGTCCAGGCCCAGGCCGACAATCAACTGATGGTGGTGGGAGCGGACAACAAGGTACAGGCCAGGATGGTGAAACTGGGCGCCCAGGTGGGCGACCGGGTGGTGATCGAATCCGGCCTCAAGGCGGGAGAGCGGGTGATTGTCGATGGCCTGATGCAGGCCCGCCCCGGCGTGGTGGTCAAGCCGGTGGCCGCCGCGCCGGCCAAGGCGTGAGGAGCTGACCATGTTCTCGCGTTTCTTCATCAATCGCCCCATCTTCGCCAGCGTGTTGTCCATCGTCATCGTGCTGGCCGGCCTGGCGGCGATGCGTGCGCTGCCGGTGGAACAGTACCCGCAAATCGTCCCCGCGGTAGTGTCGGTGTCGGCCAGCTATCCGGGCGCCACGCCGGAAACCATCGCCCAGACCGTGGCCGCGCCGTTGGAGCAGCAGCTCAACGGCGTGGAAAACATGCTCTATATGCAATCCAGCGCCGCCTCCAACGGCCAGCTCAGCCTGAATGTCTATTTTGCCGTGGGCACCGATCCGGACCAGGCCACCATCGACGTCAACAACCGGGTGCAGGCGGCGATGAAGCAACTGCCGGACGAGGTGCAGCGCCAGGGCGTCACCGTGCGCAAGAAGTCCACCTCGGTGCTCAGCGTGATCTCCATCGGCTCGCCCACTGGCCAGTATGACCGCAACTACCTGTCCAACTTCGCCCTGCTCAACGTAATGGACGAGCTCAAGCGCATTCCCGGCGTGGGCGACGTGGCGATGATGGGCGGCACCGATTACGCGATGCGGCTGTGGCTGCGGCCGGACCGCATGGCTCAGCTGGGCCTGACGCCGTCCGACGTGGCCAAGGCGGTGCGCGAGCAGAACGCCCAGTTCGCCGCCGGCAAGATCGGCGCTCAGCCCACCAGCGCGGCCATCAGCTTCACCTACACCGTCAACGCCAAGGGTCGGCTCAGCGAGCCCAAGGAGTTTGAGAACATCATCGTGCGTTCAATGCCGGACGGCTCCAAGATCCGCGTCAAGGACGTGGCGCGGGTGGAAATGGGCGGCAACGACTATGATGTGATCGGCACCCGCAACGGCAAGCCCAGCGTGGGCATCACCACCTATCTGCAACCCAGCGCCAACGCGCTCAAGGTGTCCGCCGCCATCGCCGCCAAGATGGAGGAACTCAAGGTCCGGTTCCCGGCCGGCGTGGACTACACCATTCCCTTCGACACCACCAAGTTCGTTAAGGTCTCCATCCACGGGGTGGTGGAAACCCTGGTCGAAGCCACGGTGCTGGTGTTCCTGGTGGTTTATTTGTTCCTGCAGAATTTCCGCGCCACGCTGATTCCCTGCATCGCGGTGCCGGTGTCGCTGGTCGGCACCTTCGCCGGCATGCTGCTATTGGGCTTCTCCATCAATCTGCTGACCCTGTTCGGCATGGTGCTGGCCATCGGCATCGTGGTGGACGACGCCATCGTGGTGCTGGAAAACGTCGAACGCATCATGAGCGAACGCCGCTGCGGCGCCAAGGAAGCCGCGGTGCTGGCGATGGGCGAGGTGTCCGGCGCCTTGGTGGCCATCGTGTTGGTCTTGTGCGCGGTCTTCCTGCCGGTGGCCTTCATGGGCGGCATGACCGGCGTGATGTACAAGCAGTTCGCCGTCACCATCGCCATGTCGGTGATCATTTCCGGCATCGTCGCGCTGACGCTGACCCCGGCGCTGTGCGCCTTGCTGCTCAAGCCCGGCCATCACCAGCCGCCGCGCTTTTTCCAGTGGTTCAACCGCGCCTTCGAGCGCCTGACCGGCCGCTATGTGCTGGGCGTGCTGTTTCTCAACCGCCGCGTCGGCGTCGCCTTCGGTCTGATCGCCGTCATCCTGGCGGCCACCGTCGGCCTGTACCAGAAAGTGCCCGGCTCGCTGGTGCCCAATGAGGACATGGGCACGCTGTTCGCCAGCACCGCCTTGCCGGACGCGGCGGCGCTGACCCGCACCACCAAGGCCACGGCGGAGTTCGACCGGCTGATGATGGCCAACCCCAATGTGGAAAGCGTCACCACCTTCACCGGCTTCGACATCCTGTCCGGCTCCAAGCAGACCAACCGCGGCACCAGCTTCGTCACCCTCAAGGATTGGGACCAGCGCAAGGCCAAGGGCGAGGATTCCTTCTCCGTGGCCGCCGAGTTCAACCGCCTGGGCCGCACCGTGCAAGCCGGCGTGATGAGCGCCTTCAACCCGGCGCCCATCATCGGCATGTCCACCACCGGCGGCCTGGAAGCCTATCTGCAGGACCGCGGCGACCAGGGCGCGCAAAAGCTCAGCCAGGCGGCGGAGAAACTGCTGGCCGCGGCGCGGCAGCGTCCGGAGTTCGCCAGCGTGGCCACCACTTTCCGCGCCAATGTGCCGCAGAAATACCTGGACCTGGACCGTGAAAAGACCAAGGCGCTGGGCGTGGACATCAACCAGGTGTTCGACACCCTGCAAGCCACTTTCGGCCAGCTCTACGTCAACGACTTCAACAAGTTCGGCCGCACCTACAAGGTGCAGCTGCAGTCCGAGGCGGATTTCCGCGCGCGGCCGGAGGACATCGCCAATATCTATGTGCGCTCCAACGAGGGCGTGATGGTGCCGCTGTCCAGCCTGGTGGAGGTCAAATCCAGCTACGGGCCGGAACTGGTGGACCGCTTCAACATCTTCAACGCCGCCAAGATCCTGGCCCAGCCCGCGCCCGGCATCAGCTCCGGCCAGGCGATCCAGGCGCTGGAAGAGGTGACCCGGCAAGTATTGGGCAACGATTACGCGCTGGCCTGGAGCGGCAGCGCCTATCAGGAGAAGCTGGCCGGCGGCACCGCCGCCACCGCTTTCTTGTTCGGCATCCTGATGGTGTTCCTGATCCTGGCGGCGCAATACGAGCGCTGGAGCCTGCCGCTGGCGGTGGTGACCTCGGTGCCCTTCGCGCTGTTCGGCGCCTTGCTCGCCGCCGTCATCGGCCAGCAGGACAATAACGTCTACTTCCAGATCGGCGTGGTCACCCTGGTGGGTCTGGCCGCCAAGAACGCGATTCTGATCGTGGAGTTCGCCGTCCAGCAGCGTCAGCAGGGCCTGCCGCTGATGGACGCGGCGCTGGAAGCGGCGCGGCTGCGTTTCCGCCCCATCGTGATGACCTCGCTGGCCTTCATCCTGGGTTGCGTGCCGCTGGTGATTTCCAGCGGCGCCGGCTCCGCCAGCCGCCGCGCGCTGGGTACCCCGGTGGTGGGCGGCATGCTGGCCGCCACTTTCATCGCCACCTTCTTTGTCCCGCTGTTCTTCCGGCTGATCATGCAGGTGTCGGAGCGGCGCAAAAAGCCGGTTGCGGCGGAGGAGGCCGACCATGCTTAAACGCGCGCTGATTCCCTCATTGGTGGCGCTGGCGCTGACCGCTTGCGCGGTCGGCCCCGACTACAGCCGCCCCAAACTGGAGCTGCCGGACAGCGGCCAGGCTCAAAGCCCGGCCATCGCCATGGACTGGTGGAAGCAGTTCAACGACCCGGTGCTGGATCAGCTGATCGCCGAGGCCCTGGAACACAACCAGGACTTGGCCGCCGCCGCCGCCCGCGTCGACGAGGCCGCGGCCCAGGCCGGCATCGCCCGCGCCCAGTTGCTGCCGGCGCTGAACGCCAACGCCGGCTATCAGCGCGGCCGCACCTCGACCGCGACGACGACTCCGGGCGCGCCGCTGGTCAGCGATGTGCGCAACGCCAACCTGACCGCGTCCTGGGAACTGGACTTGTGGGGCAAACTGCGCCGTGGCAACGAGGCGGCGCGCGCCGACTTCGCCGCCAGCCGCTTCGCCCGCGACAGTTCGAAGCTGGCGATCGCCGCCCAGACCGCGCAGACCTATTTCCAGCTGCGCGCTTACGACGCCCAGCTGGACATCGCCAAGCGCACGCTGCAAAGCCGCGAGGAATCGCTGAAACTGCAGACCAAGCGCTTCAAGGGCGGCTTGATCTCCGAGCTGGACCAGCAGCAGGCCGAGGCCGAAGCGGCTGCCGCCCGCGCCAAGGTGCCGCAAATCGCCAGCGCGCTGGAGCAGACCGAAAGCGCGCTAGGCGTGCTGCTTGGCCACTCGCCCAAGCAGCTGGTAGCCGGCGGCATCCAGCGCGGCCAAAACCTGGACGCCTTGTCCGCGCCGCCGGCGGTGCCGGCCGGCCTGTCCTCCAGCCTGCTGGAGCGTCGGCCGGACATCGCCGCCAGCGAGCAGCAGCTGATCGCCGCCAACGCCCGCATCGGCGTGGCGCGCGCGGCCTACTTCCCCAGCATCAGCCTGAGCGGGGCACTGGGTTCGCAGAGCTTGTCGCTGGACACGCTGTTCACCGGCCCGACGCGGACCTGGAGCTTCGTCGGCAACCTGGCGGCGCCGGTGTTCAACTTCGGCCAGACCGGCTACGCGGTGGATGCCGCCAGCGCGCGGCAGCAGCAGGCGCTGGCGCAGTACCAGAAGACGGTGCAAAGCGCGTTCAAGGATGCACTGGACGCGCTGTCCGGCTACGGCGCGGCGCGCGACATCCAGGCGGCGCAGACCACGCAGTTCCAGGCCTTGAACAAGTCGCTGCGGCTGGCCAATCTGCGTTATGACAACGGCTACGCCAGCTATCTGGACGTGCTGGACGCGCAGCGCAACAGCTTCCAGGCGGAGCTGGGCCTGGTCAGCGCCAAGCTGGACCAGCTGAATGCGGTGGTGGGCCTGTACAAGGCGCTGGGCGGCGGCTGGGAAGCGCCGGCCAAATCCTGATCCGCAGCATGAAACGACAAACCCCGCCGAACGGCGGGGTTTTTTTGCGGCGGCATCATGCGCCGACGGTCAAAGCGGGCGCAGCCCGTCGCGTTTGGACGGTTCCATCAAGAAACAACAACAGTGGCATATCTGTCAGTGGTTGTGTCCGGACCCGCTGCTTACCATGCGCAGCGTTTCGACGTCGCCATTCCGCGCGAGGACCCATGGGCACCATCACTCACTCAGACACTCTTTATCCGCACTTGTTGACCTTGGCCGGGCGCGAGCGCCTGGTCGACGAAGCCTACCAAGTGCACGACGCCGTCTTCAGCGGTCTGGACCGGGCGGCCTTCCGCAAGATGGTGCTGCCGGAGTCCGAGCACAGCAGCATCCTGCTGCATCGCGGCGAGCACGGCCAGGCGGTGGGCTATTGCGCCGTCCACCTGTTCCAGCGCCGGGCGGCGGGGCGCGAGGTCAAAATCCTGCGCGGCCAGGCCGGGCTGCTCAAGGACTACCGCGGCCGCAACAGCAATATGCCATTTCTGGCCGGCTGCATGCTGCGCTACTGGCTGCGCAGCCCGTGGCGGCCTATGTACTTTCTGGGCGCGATGATCCATCCGTCCAGCTTCATCCAGATGCATAAGTACGCCGCCGGCATGTGGCCCAGCCCGGAACGGGGCATGGAGCAGCCGCTGGGGCGGCTGGCGGCGGAGTTGTGCGGCAGCTTCGGCATGGCGGCGCCCGCGCCGGAGCGGCCCTATGTGGTGAAGCTGGGCATTCTGACCAGGGACAGCCAGACCGACCGCCAGTTCTGGCTGCAGCACCCGCGTCCGGCGGCGCGTTATTTTGTCGAGCACAACCCGGACTACCACCAGGGCCACGGCTTGCTGGCCATGGCCGAGCTGTCGCCGACGGCCATCCTGAACGGCGTGCTGCGTTATCTGCGCGATAGGCGGCGCGCGGGGCGGGCTTAATCCAAGAAAGTCGCCCTTGCCCGCGAGACTTTGAACAGGTTCTTAGAACCTGTTTACGATCTGCTGCGCGTTGGCGATACGGCGTTGAAAACGCCTTCGAAATGCTCATGTACCGTGCGTACATTCCGCTTTCTCAGCCGTTTTCGCCTTGTCTCGCCTTAGCTCGCGAGATCGTAAACACGTTCTTAGATCCGGACGCCGACAATCACGTGGGAGGCCTTGAAGAAGGAGACGATGGCCTTGCCGACGGCCAGTTCCAGATCGTCCGCGCTCTCCTTGGTGACGATGGCCACCAGGGCGTCGCCGCCGTTGAGGCGGATTTCCACCTCGGTGTTGACCGCGCCCTGGCGCAGCGCGGATACCCGGCCTTCCAGGCGGTTGCGGGTGGAGAGCCGGATGCCGGCCTCGGGGTTGGCCAGGATCACCCAGGGCGCCTTGATGATGGCCAGTGCTTCGCAGCCCACGGACAGCCCCAGGTTGGCGGTGCTGCGCTGGGTGATGACGGCGGTGATCACGTCGCCGCCGGGCAGGGCGATGTCGATCTCGTCGTTGACGGCGCCGGGATGGATGGCGGCGACTTTGCCGGCGAACTGATTGCGGGCGCTGGTGAGCATGGGATGTCCTTGGTATCGGGTGGGTGGGTGATATCGCCATTTGCGATATGCGGAAAGTATATGCGGAAGCGGGGGCCGCGCCTGTAGCTCTTTCGACCTAATTAAGCTGTTTACGATCTGCTGCCTGTTGTGAGACGCGGCATGGCGAGCACAGCTTCAGAATGCTCGTCTATCCTATGCACACTCCGCTTCTTCGGCCGTTTTCGCTTTGTCTCGCTCTAGCTCGCGAGATCGTACGCAGCTTCTCCTATTGCTTGAGCACCGCATCCGCGAGCGCGAACTCAAGCGCGGCGAGGATGTGAATCCGGGTGGTGTCGAACACCGGCACCGGCACGTCGGCCTGGCTCAACAGCAGCGGAAGCTCGGTGCAGCCGAAGACGATGCCCTCGGCGCCGCGCTCGACCAGCTGCCGAATCACCTCCAGATAGGCGCTCTTGGTGGCCGGCGACGCCATGCCGCGGCCCAATTCGTCGCGCAGAGTGCGCTGAATGAAGTCGCGCGTGTCCTGCGCTTCCGGGATCAAGGCGCGGATGCCGTGCCGGCTTAGTTTGTCCTGAAAAAACGGCAACTCCATGGTGAACTTGGTGCCGAGCAGGCCGACGGTCCGCAGCTGTTGCCGAGAGATGTCCCGCGCCGTCGCGTCGGCGATATGGATGATGGGGAGGCCGACCGCCGCTTCCAGGCGCTCGGCCACGACGTGCGCGGTATTGGCGCACAGCACGATGGCTTCGGCCCCGGCGGCTTTCAAATGCAGGCAGCCCTTGAGCAGCAGCGCATAGGTGTGCTCCCAGTCGTCCCAGCCGCGCCGCTGGATATCGTTGAAATTCAGGGAGTAAACCACGCACTCGGCGAAATTGAGGCCGCCCAGCGCGGCGTTGACGCCTTCATTCAGGTAACGGTAGTAATCCAGCGTCGATACCCAGCTGATGCCGCCCAGCAGACCGAGTTTTTTCATGACCTTCCTTGATGGTTATTGCGAAACATGGTGTTTTGAATGTCGTTTGATGAGGCCCGGATTCCCAGAGTATGTCATTGGGCAGGGAGGGGCTAATGCTCTTGTCGCGGCGGCTGGGCTGAGCGTTCCATTTGCGGGCATGTGTGCCGGACAGTTAAAATGCATTTGGAATAATAAAAGAGTGAGCTATGGCACGTAGATATCGGCAAGTCCAGAACCGCTTTGCCCCGACTCTCATCGCTGCGCCCTGGTATGTCAGCGCTGTCTTGGCCGGACTCAGCTTGTTGGGTTTGAAAGGCATTCTGCCGGCGCTCTGGGCCAACAATGTCATGCTGAAGCCGCTGGCCGAGGGACTTTCCGCGCTGGGCTGGCCCATTGCGCTGTTCTTCCTGGTGCTGGCCGTGTTGTCCTTGATGCGGCAGGCCGCGGAGCCGCGCTTTAGTTTCAAAATCGATCCGGAGACGCCGCGAAAGACGCCGCCAAGCGCGTCGTCGCTGGGTCCGGCGCAGCGGGAGAACAGAGCGTGGAGCGCTCAAGAGACGGCCAGTGCGGAGCGGCCCGCGCAATGGACGCTGGCTTTGATCCGCGACATCGAATGGAAGCGTTTTGAGGATGTTTGCCAGAAGTTTTACGAGTTGAAAGGCATTCGTTCTGAAACCACGCCGTTGGGGCCGGACGGCGGCATCGACATCCGCTTGTTTCAAGATGATTCCGGCCGCGCCACATCGGTGGTGCAATGCAAGGCCTGGGGCGAATGCTATGTCGGCGTGAAGCCTATTCGCGAATTGCTGGGCGTGATGACCCACGAGAAAATCGCCAAGGCCTTTTTCATGACCAGCGGCAAATTTTCCGACGACGCCAAGACCGTGGCGCAGAGCAATCACATTACCTTGATCGATGGCGAGATGCTGTTGATGCTGATTGAGCGCCTGCCCGGCGCCGCGCGCCAGCAGTTGCTGGACTTCGCCTGCGCCGGCGACTACCGCACCCCAACATGTCCCGCTTGCGGTGTTCCGATGCGCCATGTCGCCGGCAAGGCCGGCCGCTCCGACTTCTGGGGCTGTTGCAATTATCCGCGTTGCAAGCGGGTGCTGGGCATGAGGCGGCAGGAGGCGACGGCGGCCTGAACCAGCATCAATCGACGATGAACAACTTGGCCCCGGTTTCGGTATGGGACAGATGCGGCTCGGCGTCGTCGGCCACCTGGTAGCTGACGCCGGGCTTCAGGGTGAAGCTGCGGCCGTCCGCCAGCGTGGTATGCAGCTCCCCCTCCAGACACAGCAGGATGTGGCCTTTGACGCACCAGTGGTCGGCGCGGTAGCCCGGCGTGTATTCCACCATGCGGACGCGGATGTCGCCGAAATGCCGGGTGCGCCAATAGGCGCAGCCGGTTTCGCCTGCATGTTGGGTGGGCTCCAGCGCGGACCAATCGCTGATTCCAAACGGGAGGTCGGATATTTTCATGAGCGGCTCCTCTGCAAGGGCTCTAAGAACGTGTTTACGATCTCGCGAGCCAGAGCGAGACAAGGCGAAAACCGCTGAGAAAGCGG